>JAHHTO010000099.1 GCA_020024595.1 Schaedlerella sp. | reverse complement strand
CTCATACCCAGTCCCAGATAGCTCATGGAAGTTTCGCCCAGAATTGCACTAGGAATGCCCAAAGTCAAGTTCACGACCAAATAACTCATGAAGCCCGGAACCATGTGCTTCAGAATAATCTGAAAATCACTGACACCGGCCAACTGCGCCGCCATAACAAAGTCTTCCGTACGAAGTGCAATGAATTTACCACGTACAACTCTTGCAAGCCCGGTCCATCCAATAAAAGACAAAATAATCGTAATATACAGGTACATCGCCGTCACAGAGATTCCTGCAGGAATTGCTGCGGACAATGCCAGCCAGAGCGGAATTGTAGGTATGGAGGAAATAACCTCAATCACACGCTGAATGCAAATATCAAGCACACCGCCAAAGTAGCCAGAAATACCGCCAATTAAAATACCCAGTACAAAACTGATTGCAGCGGACACAAACGGAATCGTTAGCGAAACTCGGCTGCCAAACAAGATACGTGAGAATATATCTGCGCCGGTACTGTCTGCACCAAAAATATTGATTCGCGCAGAATTATCCACGATTCCATTCTCGTTCACAAGACCAAATAGATGGATGTTGCTAGGAATAAATCCAAGGAATTTATACTCAATACCTTGGCAGAAGAAATCTATATAGTACTTCTCGCTGGTATCTTCTGTAATAATGACAGACCAGGTTTCCTTATCATTAACTTTTTCCAGCTTATAAACGAAAGGACGGCCGAAATTGCCCTCTTCATCTATCCAATGTACTTTTGTAGGTGCAGTATCTTTATAAAGTGATGAAAACTCTTCCAAACCATAGGGCGCAATGAAATCTGCGAAAAGAACACCGATGTAAAAAACTAACAGAACAGCCATACTGATTCTGGCTAGTTTATGTTTTTTTAGCCGTAGCCACATCAGCTTCCACTGAGAAGCCAAGTAGCGAGACTCATCATTCTGCTTCTTTTTCTTAAAAATGCTCACCGTCTTAGCTCCTTTCTGCATATCTGATTCTGGGATCCAGCCAAGCCAATGCAATATCAGATAATAGTGTACCAGTAACAACCAATACAGCCTGGATCAACACAATGGTACCTGCAAGATACATATCCTGAGATTTTAATGCATCCAAAAGGACTGGTCCCTGCAATGATAAATTAAGGACAATGGCAGAAACGGTAGCTCCGGAAAAAATGGATCTCAAAGAACCGGCCATCCCAGATACAATTGGGTTCATTGCAGCACGCAGGCAATATTTATATGTGATAGTAGCTTCAGAACAGCCTTTAGCTCTTGCAGTTAGTGTATACTGACGGGTTTGCTCATCCAGCATCTGGGCACGGACTGTACGAATGATACCGCAGGTACCACTTGTTCCGATAACCAACAGTGGAATTAAACAACGTCCCAAAAATTCAGGTACATATTCCCAACGCATACCATTTTGCAACATTTCTGTGCTGAACAAGCCCAGATATACGTTGCCAGACCATACATACACCAAATACATAATTATAATTGCAAGTAAAAAGTTCGGTGTTGCAGTACCAATAAAACCGATAAAGGACCAAAAATAGTCACCTGCCGAATATTGATGATTTGCACAGTATATACCAATTGGCAGCGAAACTGCATACTGAAAAATCATAATCACCACAGAAACAAAAATTGTAATAGCAAGTGTATCCGTAATTACGCTCCATACAGATCTGCCATATTCGAAAGAATATCCAAAGTCTCCCCGTGTAACAATACCCTTAATCCAATTAAAATACTGAACACCCCAAGAGTCATCCAATCCAAATCGATCGCGCAGAAGCTGAACATCTTCTGCTGAAAAGATTTCGCCTTCTTCTGTCATTGCAGCCACATAGGAAGAAACAAAATCTCCCGGAGGCAACTGAATGATGAAAAAAATCACTAAGGAAATAATGATGATCGTAGGAATAAACATAAGCAATCTTTTGCCTGTATATTTAAGCATTTGCTTTGCTTCCTTTCTTTGCTGTTACCAAAAATACGAGGAGCAATCCTATATTCCATCACTTTAGGAGTTGCCCCTCGTACTTTCATATAAACTCAAATATCAAATTTTAAAATTACAAATCACTGAAAATCACTCTTCAATGTACCAGCACTGAACATGTGCAACGCCTTCATTACGATACACGTCATTGTTTATCATTGTCTCAGGAACATTTTTTACTCTCTTGTTAATCGCATTATAAGAAGGTGCAGTCTCCACATAGGCAAGAACCCACATATTCTTTTCGTACAGATCGTACATCTGTTCCATGATTGCATTACGCTCTTCTTCATCTCCGGATTCCTTAAGCTGCTCATGCAGCTCAATCAGCTTCAGCAAATCTCCAGTAGCTGTGCTCTTATCCATAGTACCGCACCAGACATTGTTCGTATCTAGACCAGGGACAATGGAATTGGAGCGAAGGCCGACAGAAACAGTTCCAAAAGGAGAACAGGAATGCAGGCAGCATTCAATACTGTTGCTTCTAACCTCGTTATCAAAGTTTGTTCTATCGATATCCTTGAAGGTACACTTAATACCAGCAGCACGGTAGTAAGGCTCCAGAATCTTATAAAACTCACCGGCTTTGTAACTAGAGACGGACATAATATTCAAGACAAAATCAGTACCGTCAGCGAAGTCGTAGAAACCATCCTTGCCCATAACCAAGCCGGCGCTCTCAAACAGGCTCTTAGCCTTATCTACATCATATTCAGTCCACTTTTTGGACCAGGAATCTCTATGGCCAGGAACGCCCTCACCGGGTGCACACTGACCGGGCTTTTGCCAACCGTTGGAATACAGCTGTGCAACTTCCTCACGGTCAACGCAGATAGACATGGCCTGACGGAAATCAGGATTATTGAACAATTCGTTCAGGTGTGGATCCTCAATACCCAAGTTGAACATAACCTGAGTCTTAACATCACCCCAGTTCACATCCGTCCACTCATAGATTCTAGGACCGGCATCGGACTCAAGAAGGGTAGGAACATCCGCAATTCCAACCAAACTCATATCAATAGTGCCATCCATCAAAAGCAAAACTTTTTGGTCGTCAGAAGAAACCTTGGCATAAGTAATCTTGTCAATATAAGGCAACTGCTGACCGACAGCATCAACCTTCCAATAGTAAGGGTTTCTGACGAACTCGAAGTAGTCGCCTTCAATGCTGTTCTTACCCGCTTCGTTAGAGATTACATAAGGATTCAATGTAGGAATGTGATAGTTCCAGAAATTGTACAGCAACTTACTGCCCATCGTTCCGACATCAACAAAATCAGTACCAGCTTTTTCGTTAATCTCCGCCAGTCCCTCATCTTTGTTACCTGCCAAGATCTTATCTACTGCAGACTCAAAGTAATGTTTGGGAGCGTAAGCCCACTTCATATCAACACAATGTGCCTGAATAAAATTATATTTAGGGACGCCGAAGGTAAATGTGAAAGTGTAATCGTCAACCTTCTCAACAACAGCAGGATTGCCATTACCATCCAGATGACATTTTCTATATCCCTTGCTGTCAAGCTTGTTAGCGAGGACCACATTGTAGAACCAGACACAGTCATCAGCCGTGAACGGCTCACCATCAGACCACTTCATACCCTTTCTCAGATAGATAGTGTAAACCGTACTATCTTCGTTCACATCATAGCCTTTAGCGACATTGGGTCCAACACTGCCATCCAAATTAAAGCGGAACAGTCCTTCCTCGATAATCTTACCAGGGAACCAGCTACTGCTGGTAGCTGCTCTCTTGAGTTCCCCACCGTAAGTGCCTATCTTTAGATAATCATCCGCCTCGATCATAATATCCTCAGGATCAGGAAGTCTGTCCTCGACTTTGCCATATGTACCGAGTTTAGTAATAAAAGGTGCTTCAGAGTACGCAGTAATCTTACCCGTAGTAGGCTTCTCCGTAGTGTCTTGTGTGGCCTCTACTGTTGTCGTCGGTGTTGCTTTATCTGTAGTATCTGCGCAACCTGCCAGAGTACCAAAGCACAGTGTCAACGCCAAAGCACCAGCCATCCACTTTTTCAAGTTTTTCATTTTTTCCTCCAATATATTTTTTCGTTTGTCCAAATGTCAGCTCAACATTTAGGTTAATTCAATCATAACACATTTTGGAGTAGATTCTACGCATAAATTGTCTTTTTCTGTTTTGTACATTGCATTTTATGCTTATATATATTACATTTAATATGTGCTTTTATCATTATTGCATATTTCATCTTATAAAATTTGTATATTATAACTATATTTTCTATTTTTGAAAGAATATAATGCAATATCATATTGATAATCTATTTCATATATGCTAAACTGTGTTTAACTTAGAAAATTTAAAGTGAGGTATATCATGGAATTCAATGTATTAGATTTTGGTGCCATCGGTGACGGTATCACCAATGACGCAGCTGCAATTCAGGCAGCAATCAATGCATGCTCTGAAGCCGGCGGTGGCAGAGTTGTCCTCCCGGGCGGTAAAGTGTTTCGCAGCAGTGTCCTGACTCTGTGTTCCAATTTGGAATTTCATCTGGAAATGGGGGCCACATTAAAGGGAAGTGACCATTTGTCCGATTACCTAATGTCTGCTCAGATAATGTCCAACCCCCATAAGGCAGATGTTCCATCCTATGAAAATTGTGAATACAACGGTCGCCCTACCCACTATTTTCTCTATGCCAAGGATTGTGAAAATCTGGCTATTACCGGTTTAGGAAAGATTGACGGTAACGAAAGTATTTTTTATGGGGAAGTTAAACATTGCCACATTGAAGGTGCTTTCTATCCAAGTGCCCCTTTACTGTATCTGGAGAATGTCAATCACTTAACGATTGAGCAGGTGACTTTGACAAATAGTGCCTTCTGGACCGTACATATGATTGGTTGCAAAGATGTCCTGATTGACGGAATCCGTATTCTAAACAACCTCAAAATGGCTAACTGCGACGGTATCGATCCTGACCATTGCCAAAATGTGCGAATTTCTAACTGTCACATTACATGTGCAGACGACTGTATTGTTTTCAAAAATACCGCTCAAGCTATGCAGTACGGTCCGTGTGAAAACATCACCATCAGTAACTGCACTTTGACATCTACCAGCGCTGCAATCAAAATCGGCAGTGAAAGTGAAGATATTTTCCGAAATATTATTGTTGAAAACTGCGTGATCAGTCATACTAATCGTGCAATCTCTCTCCAACTTCGAGATAAGGGCTCTATTGAGAATGTAGCATTTCATAACATTGCTATCGGAACTAGGCTCTTCCGTAGAGAAATGTTCTGGGGGGCCGCAGAGCCCATTGCAATCACAGTTTTCAAACGCAAAGAAAATGCAGAAGTTGGTACTATTCACAACATCCTGTTCAGTAATATATTCTGTAAAAGTGAAAACGGAATCCTGATATATGGTGAATCTGAAGGTGCAATTTCTGATATCAATTTTGAAAATGTGAATCTAAAGCTCTGCCAGCACACTGATAAGGAAAAGGGAGTCTACGATTTGCGTCCCAATACCGGAGCATCCTTTACTGAAAAAGGACTATGCTATGTGTACGCCCGCAATGCCTCCCATATCAACTTCCATAACTGCAACTTCCATGCTGATGATGCTATGAAACAGGAAATAGAGAATCCCTTCAACTGTTCTTACTGCAGTGACATTCATTTCTGATAAAAATACCTATGTTAATACAAAATCTAGCTCTATACGAAGACAAGTACTATATCAGGGTAAACAATGAAAATGACCCACTTTTCTACTCCTTTGACTATGATGTTCGTTCTGCAGATATCAATATGCAATTTCAGCACTTTCATCCTTTTTATGAATTCTGTATTCCGTTATGCCCAAGTGCAACGCATTTTTTGGAAGGAAAACCTTATGATTTATGTGCCTTTGACATTATTGGAATTTCTCCAAATGTTCTCCATCGGACGCAGTATCCCGCAGGGCCGCCATGTAAGCGCTTGATTATCCGTTTTAATCTATTCCCTGATGCAATAGGTTTACCAGATAAATATAGGCAGTTGATGAGCATTTTTCGTCAAAAGGTTCCTATCTTCCGCTTTGATATAGAAAACAAGGAAAAAGCTTTCCGTATTTTGAATGATATTTTTATGTTATCTCTGCAGACAGATTCAATGAGAAATCTAAAAATTCATTTAAGATTTATCGAGTTTCTCATGTTTTTATACTCAAACCAGGACAAGAATATGTACACCAGTGAATCTGAAATAGCTCCAACTGCGAAAAAAATCTACACAATTACCAGCTATATTCATTCCCATTACACAGAAGATTTGTCTCTCGATATGCTGGCAGAAAAATTTTTTATCAGCAACTGCTATCTATCTCATCAGTTCAAGGACGTTACCGGTTTTTCTGTAACGGATTATATTCAAATGACCAGAGTTAGAAATGTGCAGGCCTTGCTCATGAGCACACGGAATTCCATTACAGAAATCGCCGAATCCTGCGGATTCTCCAGTTTCTCTCAATTTAACCGTGTCTTTCAAAAGCATGTGGGAATGTCTCCATCTCAGTACCGAAAGCAAAACGAATTTCTTCCACCTTATAGTACATTCTCCACTTGAAAAATTCTAAAATAGGTATTGTAATTCCTAATCGGAAATTAATCTTTTAAAGAAATCTATAAAAATAAACGGAGGAAAAAATGAATACAATCATCACAGAAGCTTTACCATCTCAAAAGCATCCTCAAATTCTATATATGTTCTGGGATGAAGACACTTTAGTCAATAAGCAGTACATGAACGATATTAAGGATATCTGTAAAAATACTTGCTTTGATCTCATTTTCTTCACAGCCCGTGGTAAGCTGGACTTTTATGCTGATCGTAATCGGCTGCTTCCCGCTTTCAATGAAGTTGCTAACTACGCCCATGAACACCATGTTAAAGTCGGTCTACAGCTTTGGCGAGATTTTTCTAAGCTCACAGATGACACTGCTATTTCTCTGTTGGTAGAGCAAGAATTAGAACTCGACATCAATGGTCATGTAGACTATATTGGAGTTAAGAAAGGAGATCGTAATGCAAGATGCCGCAAAAGTTCTCTTTTCGCAGCCTATATCTTAGATAAATCTGCTCCAGGTGAATATATTCCCGGATCTCTGGAAGAAATTACAGACCATTGCAAATCATTTTCCAATGATGCAAATTCTGTTCATGTAACCATAGATTTAGGTCCAAATTATGCAAAAAAGACTGTGTATGTATTAACTTCACATATGTATCAAAGTCCAGATCTATTCACCGATTATTATGAAAACAGTTTTCGTGATATTATTGATTACTATTCTGAAGTTCCTTTCGATGGTGTAGGTCTTGATGAATTCAAGTCACTCAATGTCATGCACTGTGTCGAAGTTTTTCTACAAGGCGCTCCGTTCCGGCAGAGAATTTATGGACCTGGTTTCGCCAAACATTATGAAGAAACATACAGTCAGTCTCTGAAAGAATGTGTGTTTGATATGAGATGGGCTCCAGTAGGAGAGCCTGAACGCCGTATCTGCGCAATCAATCGTTATTTCGATGTTCTTAAAGAAAATGTAATTAAAGTAGAAAATTTTGTTGCAACCGAGGCAAAACGTCGATATGGCAAGAATACATTTATTGGCTTGCACAACACATACCACAATAAACTTAGCAATGATGAAATTTGGCACACCGGTTGTATGTGGTGGGATCTTCCTCGTGAATATGGTCAAACAGACGAAGATATCTGTTATCCGGTTCGTATGGGTATCAGCTGTTCTCATCCCCAGCCTATTGTATACGATATGTATTATGCACTCACATCACCCGACCGTATTTATGAAAAAGCAATCCGCGATGCCCGTTATGGTGTTCGAGTACACTACCATGCATACCACGATACCCGCCCTAACCGCTTTGATTTGCAAGATAGTCAAGCACTATCCAATATCACCAAAATTGAACGCAGGATTCGAATGCTGAATGTGTTAGATCTCCCGCGTCCCCAAATGGACTTGCTGGTTGTGTTTGGAAGGCCGGCACTTACTAACTGGTATCCTAACACCTATCTCCGAAACGATTTTGATATCAACGGTGGTCTGTTCGTCATGGAAAAGTGTGATGAACTTTGGAACGCTGGTGTGGTTTGTGCTCTTGTTCCTAGCACCAAAATTGATTCTGGAGTACTTCGCATTGACAACAATGGGGATATTAATTACAACGGTCATATTTTCAAACAAATACTTTTTATTGGACCAGAATACTCTAAGAAAGAAACGCTGAAATTTATTCTGGATGCATCCAAGAATCATCAGGTATTCATTGACGGTATAGTAACACGGGATTTTGATGGAGAGGATGCAACCGAACGTTTTCAGGAGATTTCCAAAAACGCATTGGTACACGACTTTGATCTAAAATGGCTTTTTGATAACGGCATCAAAAAGAATGCTATCAATGACGGTGCTCTTCTTGAAGATGGCACTGTTATCGTCAGCAATCTAGCCTCTGCCTTGTCAGAGACACCTACCACTTTTTCTATTACGTCGAATAACTATACTTTCACCGGTTTATACAACGGAATTACTGCACTCCGCTGCAATTCCAGTGGTACAATTGACAAACTTGCCTGTGGTGGTTTCCACAAAATTTACAGAAACGGTCTTCCTTATATTTGGGCAGACACCCCATGTGATCTAATTATCAATGGTGAAAATATTACCATCATTTCCAGTGATACAGAAAACCAGATTCATTTTGCCCTGTAAGCATTGTAAAACTTTTACAACATCATCGCAAAAAGCGAGGACGCTCGGCGTCCTCGCTTTCCACTGAATCTCATATACCATTGGGTCGATTTATGTCCGACTTTCTAAAGCAAACAGAAAATACTTAACATTTTCAAAATTGTGTTTCAAATTGTTGCTTTTTTCAAGCGAATGAGTCTTACCTCATGTGGTTTCAAATCAAAAGATTTCTGATAGATACCACACGCAGGATTCTCTTC
>JAHHTO010000098.1 GCA_020024595.1 Schaedlerella sp. | reverse complement strand
GTCAAACAGGAAGCAGAAAACTTTAGATGAATCAAAAAAGGAATACTGATCGCTCAGTACTCCTTTTGTCTGCACATCTTAGTTATATTTACGTTTTCTAGCAGCTTCAGATTTCTTTTTACGTCTTACGCTTGGCTTTTCGTAATGTTCTCTTTTACGAATCTCCTGCTGAATGCCAGCTTTCGCACAGTTTCTTTTGAATCTGCGTAAAGCACTATCCAACGTTTCGTTTTCTTTAACGATTACATTTGACATAGTCTCACACCTAACCTCCCCTCCAGCCTTGTATTGTGCATCATACGACTGTTCGGGTATATTTATTGCACTACAAAAGATTATAACATATTTTTCCGGTACGTCAACTATTTCCTGATGAAAAATTCTCCTTTTTACACGTTTTTTAATTTATTATAGGGAAAAAGGACAATGTTACGTTCTATTGTGCCCCAAATACGTATTTTATGCCAACTGTTCTCTCAGTACTTCTGCAGCCTTTGCAAGCGCATCTGCAATACCTGCCGGATTCTTACCGCCGGCCTGTGCCATATTCGGTCTTCCACCGCCGCCACCGCCGATACATCCTGCAATCGCTTTTACAAGGTTACCTGCATGTGCCCCTTGCTTCATTGCACCATCTGTCGCAGTTACCATCAGATTCACCCTGCCATCATTTGCAGATGCAAGTACGACAACACCCTCTTCGAGTTTTTCTTTCATCTGGTCACCCAAATCTCTCAGACCATTCATATCAATGCCTTGAAGTTCTGCAGCAAGAAGCTTCACACCTGCGATTTCTTGTACCTGATCCATCACATCCCCAGCTGCTTCCTGTGCCATCTTGCTCTTCAGACTCTCTATTTCACTGTGCAAATCCTTATTTTCTGTAAGTACATGACTGATTTTCTCAGCCAGATTATCCGGAGTTGCTTTCAACAGTTTTGCAGCTGCGTGAAGTTTTGCTTCCAGAGCATCATAATATTTCAAAAGTCCGGTAGATGTCAATGCCTCAATTCGGCGTACACCTGCCGCTACACCTGTCTCAGAAATAATCTTCAACGCCATAATCTCAGAAGTATTCTTGACATGAGTTCCACCACAAAATTCAATAGAGTAGTCTCCCATATTTACAACACGGACAACATCACCATATTTTTCTCCAAACAATGCCTGCGCCCCTGTCTTCTTAGCTTCTTCAATCGGCATATTTTTGATATCTACATCATATGCTTTTGCAATACTGTCATTTACAAGATTTTCCACCTGTTTTACTTCTTCTTCTGTAAGTGCTGAAAAATGTGTAAAGTCAAAGCGAAGTCTTTCTTCATTGACACTGGAACCTGCCTGTTCTACATGGTTACCAAGAACTGTACGCAATGCTTTCTGAAGCAAATGAGTCGCACTGTGATTCCTTGCAGAAAGTGCACGTTTCTCTGCATCTACTTTCAACGTTGCTGTATCGCCGACTTTCACCATTCCTTTTATAACCTGTCCTACATGTCCAATCTTTCCACCCAGAAGTTTGATGGTATCATCCACACGGAACTCTCCGTTTGCAGTACAGATCATACCAGTATCAGCCTCCTGTCCACCACTTGTTGCGTAGAATGGAGTCTCATTTACAAAAATCGTACCTTTATCACCGTCAGAAAGTGCATCGACCAACTCATTTTCTGATGTCAGTACGATAACCTCTGAATCATATGTCAGATTATCATAACCGACAAACGTGCTTGTTACGCTCGGATCAATGAATTCATATACTGTCACGTCAGCTCCCATGTAGTTTGTCACTTCACGGGCATCACGGGCTGTCTTTCTTTGAATCTCCATAGCCTCCCGGAATCCATTTTCATCCACAGACAACTGTTTCTCTTCCAAAATTTCCTTTGTCAGATCCAGAGGGAATCCATACGTATCGTAAAGTTTAAATGCATCTGCTCCGGCAAGTGTTGTTGTCCCGTTCTTTTCCATATCGACAATCATATCTGACAGAATACCCAGTCCCTGATCGATTGTCTTGTTAAACTGTTCTTCTTCTTTTGCAATCACCTTCAGTATGAAATCTTTCTTCTCTTCCAATTCCGGATATCCATCTTTAGAACCTGCAATCACAGTCTCTGCAAGTACGGTAAGGAAATGTCCGTCAATTCCCAGAAGTCTTCCATGACGGCATGCACGGCGCAGCAAGCGACGCAGTACATATCCACGTCCTGCATTAGATGGGGTAATACCATCAGAAATCATAAATGTAACAGATCGAATGTGGTCTGTGATAACACGGATCGATACATCATTATTGTATCCTTCTCCGTATGTCTTGCCTGCCAGTCTGCAGACATGATCACGCAAAGCCTTGATTGTATCTACATCAAAGATAGAATCTACATCTTGCACAACAGATGCAAGACGTTCCAGTCCCATACCAGTATCAATATTCTTCTGTTCCAGTTCACTGTAATGACCGTTTCCGTCATTGTCAAACTGAGTAAATACGTTGTTCCAGATTTCCATATAACGGTCACACTCACAGCCTACCGTACAATCTGGCTTTCCACAGCCGTACTTCTCTCCTCTATCATAATAAATCTCAGAACACGGACCGCACGGACCAGAACCATGCTCCCAGAAGTTATCTTCTTTGCCAAAACGGAAGATTCTCTCTGCCGGAATTCCCATCTTTTTATTCCAGATTTCAAAAGCCTCATCATCCTCTTCATATATAGATGGATAAAGACGATTCGGATCCAATCCTACAACCTCTGTTAGAAACTCCCATGACCATTCAATTGCTTCATTTTTAAAATAATCTCCAAAAGAGAAATTTCCAAGCATCTCAAAAAATGTACCATGACGTGCGGTCTTCCCTACATTTTCAATATCTCCTGTACGAATACACTTCTGACAGGTTGTCACTCGTGTTCTTGGTGGAATCTCCTTCCCTGTAAAATACGGTTTCAACGGTGCCATACCGGAATTGATAAGTAAAAGGCTCTTATCATTGTGCGGCACCAGCGAAAAGCTCTTCATTGCCAGATGTCCTTTGCTCTCAAAGAACTCCAGAAACATCTTTCTCAATTCATTCACTCCATATGACTGCATAGTCTTTATCCTCCTGGTTTCTATCCATTAAAATGATTTATCCATTTTATGCTTAACGTTTATAATACCATAGTCATATGCTTTTTTCAAACAAAATCCACAAAAGCACCTGCGCTTAATGAGGAGATTTTTCTATTTCAACTCTATCTTCTCCAATTCTTTCGATGGAATCGCCGTACTGGAATTATTCACATAATTATTCAACATCTTCTTTGCCTTCGCTATCGAAATGTTCGTACCTGCCCCAGCGATACATCCACCCGGACATCCCATTCCCTCAATCAGACAGCCATTCATCTTGCCTGCTTTTGCAAGAGCTAACGTCTTCTTACACTCTGCAAGGCCTTCCGCATGTTCAATATTGACCTGAACATCCGGATAATATTCATTAATACATTTTTCAATTGACTCTGCAACACCGCCAGCATATCCATATCTGCGTCCTGCACCAGTTGCATCATGGAAAGAAGATTCTGCCTCATACTTGGTCATATCAATATCTTTGGCATCAAACATCGCCTGTAATTCTTCATAAGTAATAACAAAATCTACATCACTTCTCACCGTCCTTCTGGACGCCTCTAGCTTCTTTGCCGCGCAGGGTCCGATAAATACAACCTTGGCATCCGGATGTTCCTGCTTAATTGTACGCGCTGTTGCAACCATCGGTGTCAGTTCCTGAGAAATCTGATCGATCATCTCCGGAAAATATTTCTTTGCCAGCATTGCCCATGACGGACAGCAGGACGTCAAGAGGAAAGGCAGTTCTCCTGTCACAACCTTTTCCACATAATGATGTGCCTCTGCAATTGCTCCAATATCTGCTCCTAAAGCAACCTCGTATACTTCTGAAAAACCAAGTTCTTGTAATGCAGCCTTAATATTACGTGGCGTTATATTCTCTCCAAACTGCCCTACAAACGCAGGTGCAATCTCTGCAATAATCTTATCTCCATCAGAAAGTGCATGTGCCAGCTGGAAGATCTGAGACTTATCCGAAATCGCACCAAATGGGCAACTGACCATACACATACCGCAGGATACGCATTTATCTGGATCAATCCGAGCACGTCCATGCTTATCTGAGGTAATTGCATTGACACCGCAGGCAGACTTACATGGACGCTCTTTTTTTGCAATCGCATCATATGGACATGCTGATTTACACTTTCCGCACTTGATACATTTGTTCTGGTCGATATAGGATTTCCCATTAATAATAGAAATAGCATCCTTCGGACAGACCTGTACACACGGATGCGCCAGGCATCCACGACACATATTACTTACCTCATATCCATTCTCCTCGCAGGCATCACACGCAGACGGAATCACCTGCATAAGCGGTGGCTCATAATATTTCTCTGAAATATTACTGGCTTCCACTCCTGCTGTAAGCGGAGTCGGCTGATTTTCTGGGCGCAGAGACAATCCCATTGCAAGACGTAATCGTTCTCTTACAATAGCCCTAGAACGATAGGTACTTTCTCTATACTTCTCTGTATCATCGTTAATAATTGTATAAGGAATCATTTCAATATCATCCTTCAATGTAGCAGTATCTTCCTTAAATCCAAGCTTTGCAACTTCTGTAAACACCCTTTTTCGAATGTGTCGTACCGGTGTGTCAATTCCTCTTAACATCTCTTTTCCTCCTATTAAATCCATATATAATGAAGTAATTCTTCCATTGCTTTCCTACTATCAATATATCTTTTTCTAAAAACGTATCAATAAAAATTTATAGCCGAAATCATCCGTTACAAATTTTCCTTCTTTTCAAACAACTTCTGTGCATAATAGACCGACTGCATCGCATCCTTCCCATAGAAGTCCGCACCAATCATATCCGCATATTCCTGATTTAGAACTGCACCTCCTACCATCACCTTACATTCCGGTAATTGTTCATTCAACAAACGGATGGTCTCTTCCATGCTGACTACAGTTGTTGTCATCAAAGCACTTAGTCCTACCAAACCAACATGTTGTTTCTGTGCTTCTTCCAGAATCTTCTCCGGTGCTACATCTTTTCCAAGATCAATTACATCAAAACTGTAGTTTTCCAGAAGTACTTTCACAATATTTTTCCCAATATCATGGATATCCCCCTTAACGGTTGCAAGAATCACTTTTTCCTTCTTCTTTACACCGCTTTCCTCTGATGCCATTCCTTCTTTTAACACATCAAAGGCTCCCTTCGCCGCGTCTGCGCTCATAAGGAGTTGTGGCAAAAATACCGTTCCTTTTTCAAATCCTTTTCCAACAGAATCCAATGCCGGAATCAACTCCACATTGATGATATCCAAAGGCTTCTGTTCTCTCACGAGCCCCCTCGCAAGACGCTCAGCCTCATCCTTTAGTCCACGCTCAATTGCTGAACGAAGTGTCATGCCGGAATCTGGTTTTCCATTCTCCACAGATTTTGTCGGAATAAATCCAGAAGCCTGCACACCATAATTTTCAATATACCTGGTACAATTTTCATCTAGATTCATCAATGCATGATACGCATAATAAGATTTCATCATTTCTTCTGAAGATGGATTGATAATTCCTGCACTTAATCCATTGAACATTGCCATTGTATAAAAGTTGGAATTGATGATTGGACGGTTCGGAAGTCCAAATGAAATATTGGATACCCCCAGCACCGTGTGTACTTCCAACTCCTGCCTTATCCTGCGCAGAGTTTCTAATGTAACCAGTGCCCCCTGTGGTTCAGAACTGATTGTCATAGCAAGTGCATCAATGACGATATCTTTCTTCTCAATCCCATACTTCGCCGCTTCATTGATAATTTTTTGGGCGACATGGAGTCTTCCTTCTGCTGTCTCAGGAATTCCATTCTCATCCAAAGTTAGCCCGATTACCACACCACCGTATTTCTGAATCAGAGGAAATACAGCATCCATTGATTCCTGCTTACCACTGACAGAATTTACCATAGCCTTTCCATTATAGATGCGTAACGCTTTTTCCATTGCTTCTGGGTTGACTGTATCTATCTGAAGGGGCAGACTTGTCACACTTTGAAGGGCTGTAACTGCTTCCGTCATCATGGATACTTCATTAATATCCGGAAGACCTACATTCACATCCAGAATATGTGCGCCATTATCCTCCTGAATAATCCCTTCTTTTAAAATATAATCCATATCATGATCTTTTAGCGCTTGTTTAAACCGCTTCTTTCCAGTCGGATTGATTCGCTCTCCAATAATCTTTGAGCCTTTCCCGAAAACCACAGTCTTTCCATAAGAAGATATGATTGTAAATGCTTTCTTTTCAATTGCCTTTAAGGAAATATTTCGACAACGCTCAGTCAATACTTTTAAGTGTGCAGGTGTTGTTCCACAACATCCTCCGATTATTGTCGCACCCTTTTTTACAATCTCTTCCATCATTTCTGCAAACACATCCGGTTCAATCTCATAAACCGTTTTTCCATCCTTCTGTTTTGGAAGTCCTGCATTTGGTTTTACGATCACGGGAATGGATGCATATTTCTGCAATTTCTCTACGATCGGCATCATCTGTTTCGGTCCCAGACCGCAGTTGACACCGAGAGCATCCACTCGAAGTCCTTCTAAAAGGCTGACAAATGCAGGTATATCTGCTCCTGTCAAGAGCTTCTGCCTTTCGTCAAATACCGCCGTGACAAACACCGGAAGTTTTGTATTTTCCTTAGCCGCCAGTACTGCCGCTTTGATTTCATAGGTATCACTCATTGTTTCTATATGAATCAGATCCGCGCCTGCAGCCTCTCCGTATATCATAACTTCTTTAAATGCTTCATAGGCTTCTTCAAATGCCAGATCCCCCATCGGTTTTAACAACTTTCCAGTTGGTCCTACATCCAGTGCAATATAAATTTTTCGTCCGCCTGCTCCCCTTTCAACAGCTGTTTTCACATGAGAAACCGCTGCCTCGATCACTCCTTTTACCGAATACCGACCATCATGAAATTTCAGCGCATTGGCACCGAAGGTATTTGTCAGAATAATATCACTGCCAGCTTCTATATATGCCTGATGGATGGCAGACACTTCTTCTCCATGCTCCAAATTCCATACTTCAGGCAGTTCTCCCGGTTTTAATCCTCTCTCCTGTAGAAGTGTCCCCATACCCCCATCAAAAAACAGTAGCTTCTTTCCCAAGTCATCTCTTATCATATGTTATCCCTTCATAACTGTTCTGTTTCTTCTGTATTTGCAATCCTTTTTTACACATTCTTCACAAGGCACTTTCCGACATCCGGCATCCGTAGCAGAAACTCCGATCACCGCTGTAACTGACTTCACAGGTGTCATCATATAACTTTCTGTCATCGTCAGCCCGATGTGTTTTGCGCAGTCCAGTATCTGCATCAGTTTTCCCTGGAAATCAATTGGAAAGTCTCCATATCCCGGGCTGAATCTTGGACGCAAAAAACGTCCTTCTTTTCGGACTTCTTCTGAAATTCTTTCCTGACATTCATCACAATATTCTTCCAGAAGTGCTGCCGCACAAGACTGCATGATAACAGCTCCTGCCATGTCGGTAATCGCTTTTCTTGCCATCAGCTGATCTACGCCAATTCCCAGAGTCGCACCGAACAAAACAATCTTTTCACATCCCTTCAAATTTCTTCCCAGACTTGTACTTTTAATCGTAACCTGACTAAAATGAATCTGATTTTGTTCCACACTGTTCAAATCAAAGATGCGGTAGATACATTTCGGATTCACTACTGATTCCAGTTCTAAAAAAGCCCTGTCAATCAGTGCGGATATCCGTTCATCTACCGCATTCTTTCCATATCCCAGGTAACGTACAGCTTCTTTTTTCAATCTGTCATGGTTCCTGTTCGTCAGCATTTTATCACCTCGGAAAGATTTTCCATGATTTTTGTTACCACTTTCGGGTTATTCATTGAATAAATATGGATATTTCTCACACCATTGGCAAGCAGGTCTATAATTTGATTTGTTGCATATGCGATCCCCGCCTGCATCATTGCTTCTGGACAATCTCCAAACCGATCCAGGATCGAAAGAAATTTTTTAGGAAAAACCGTTCCCGAAAGTTCTTGACTCCGTTTCATCTGTGCCGCACTCGTAATCGGCATAATCCCAGGAAGTACCGGCACTGTAATTCCTGCTTCTCGGATACGATACAAGAAATTATAGAGGATATGGTTATCAAAGAACATCTGTGTAGTCAGGAAATCAACCCCACTGTCTACTTTCTGTTTCAGATATTTGATGTCGTCCACTTTGTGTTCATTTTCCACATGCCCTTCCGGATAACAGGCCGCTCCAATGCAGAACTCTCCGGATTTGCGGATAGCTTCCACCAATTCATAAGCATAATGATACCTATCTTCTGTCGGAAAAGTCATTCCATTCGGAATATCTCCACGGCGTGCCAGACTATTCTCGATTCCAAGTTATTTTAAGTTCCTGATCACCTCCTGTACTTCCTCTTTCGTAGAAGAAGCACACGTCAAATGTGCAAGACTTTCTACCCCCAGTTCTTCTCTGATATGTGTTGCAATCTTCGCTGTGTTCTTACTTGTACCGCCACCCGCTCCGTAAGTTACACTGATATATGCCGGTTGGAGTTTTGAAATCTCATCTGTCGCCTCCAAAACCTTATTGAATCCTGCATCTGTTTTCGGAGGAAAAACCTCAAATGATATGTGGATGCCTTCCTCATTTAGTTTGTCAATGATTTTCATTTTTATCCTCCGTAATCATTCTGTTTATCTTCCATTATTCTCCCAGCAAGCTCTGATACAATTCCTGATATTTTTCTGCAGAATTATTCCAAGAAAAATCAGCATTCATTGCTCGTTCTACAATCTTATTCCAGTCCCTCTTCTTATCATAATAAACCCGCTCTGCATAACGCACTGTATTGAGCATCTCATGTGCATTAT
>JAHHTO010000097.1 GCA_020024595.1 Schaedlerella sp. | reverse complement strand
TATGCAGATCAGACGGAGGACAATGCCAGCGATATTGCGGATAAATTCCGGAAAGCCCTGGAATCCTTTATGCAGGAGTTTTTTGATACGGACAAATCTCTGGAAAACTGCAAGGCAATGTACGGTGGTTATCTTAAAAAACAAGGAGTTCCTGCTGAGATTGCAGGTAACCTGGAGACACTCCTGCAGGCTTATACCAATTATATCAACAGCTATGCAAAGCACAAAGACCGGACAGAAAGAAATGTGCTGGAGTATCTTTTATATCAGACGGGAAATATCATTCGGCTTCTGATTACACTGAAAAATCAAAATAGACAGGATTAAGCGGGGCACTTGAACTTTGGAAGGAGGGAAAATCATGAACAGAAACAATGCATTTATGCTGTCCTATATTGCATTTATAATTATTTGTATACTGGTTCGAATGTTTACAGATTATCCTATGTGGAATGTAATTGTTTCAGCTATTACGGTATCTAGTTGGTTTTTTGCAATTGGGGATGCGAATATATCAGATGCCGAAGATCTGCAGCAGTTGTTAGATGCGTGGTACAGATTTTCTGAAAAGGAAAAAATTAACACGGATAAACTTCTTCCGAAGGCAATTGAGGCGAAAGAAAGGTTTCTAAAAAAAGAAGATGTTGATGACGAGAAAGCAGCAGAGATTGTTGGAATGATGAATGAGGCAATTGAGTATTTACAAAGTGTCAATAAAGAAGATAAAGACTTTGAAAATGCTCTCCGCAAAAAGAAACAAAAAATTGCAAATTGTCAAAAATGTGGTCTGTGGTGTACTATTTTAGGATTTTTAACTTTTTTCAGTATTGTAACATTTCAGAAAATTGGAGAGGTGGTCATAGGAGTGCAGGATTATACCACGGTATCTGCATTTGCCATTATTTTAATGTCTCAATACCAAAGTGAGCGGCGAAGGAAGCATAATAGAGAATTTAGCACAATGATTGATAAGGCCATTAATCAGTGGGATGATTGTTGTAATCATATTGAGGAGAGTTTGAAATATGCCGATTAAATATGTACCTTTTATTCCGGAACCTATTGAAGGGCAGGCCGTTCTGGGAAACTTTAACCGGATACTGCGATATCAGGGCTCCGATGAGGTTTCTATGACCATTCAGCGGGGCATGCCCCTCTATGAGGTGGAGAAGCAGGAAACCGTAGGAGAAAATAAAGACGGGAATATGGTTATCCGTGGGGAATGTGTTTCTGCCTGCGCCTACCTGAAAGAGCAGGGTATTCAGGTGGATCTGGTTTACATTGATCCTCCCTTTGCCAGCGGTGCGGACTATGCCAAGCAGGTGTATGTGCGGCGCAATCCTAAAGTGGCGGAGGCCATCGCCCAGGCAGAACAGGAGCTGGACATTGAAGAACTTAAATCCTTTGAAGAAAAAATGTACGGTGATATCTGGGATAAGGAAAAGTACCTGAGCTGGATGTATGAAAATCTCATGGCAATCAAAAGCATTATGAGTGATACAGCATCCATTTATGTGCATCTGGATTGGCATATTGGACACTATGTAAAAATTCTGATGGATGAAATTTTTGGCGAAGATAACTTTATAAATGAAATTACCTGGCGTAGGACTTTTGCACATGGCGATGTTGGGCAGGGAGCTGAACATTTAGGAAGAATCTCGGATAAAATTCTTTTTTATAGAAAAAGTAAAAATTTTGTTTTTAATCATACATTTATGCCATATGAAAAAGAATATATTGACCGTGTTTTTACCCATACAGACCCAGATGGAAGAAAATGGCAGTCTGTTTCGTGTACAGCCACTGGCGGGACAACTAAAGGAAACCCATTTTTTGAGTTTCTTGGTGTGAAACGTTATTGGCGATTCACAAAAGAACGCATGGAGTTAATGTATAAAGAAGGAAGAATAACTCAATCCAAACCGGGGGCGGTTCCACGTCAAAAAATGTATTTGGATGAGTGTGAGGGCGTACCATTGCAGGATATCTGGATGGATATTGCACCAGTTCAGGGAACTGCTGTTGAAAATTATAACTATGCTACGCAAAAGCCAGGAGTGTTACTGGAGAGAATTATCAAAACATCTTCTAATAAAGACATGCTTGTAGCTGATTTCTTTGGTGGCAGCGGTGTAACTGCAGCAGTTGCCAACAAGCTGGGACGGAAATTTATCCACTGCGATATTGGCCTGAACTCTGTGCAGACCGCCCGGGATCGCCTGAAAGCAGATGGTGCACAGTTTGAAATGCTGGAAATCAAGGATGGTGTCCAGTTGTTCCGGAATCCTGTTCAGACCATGGACAAGATGAAAACATTGATTCCCGGTCTTCGTAACGAGGATTCTCTGGATTCCTTCTGGGGAGGTGCTATTACGGATAGTCATTTGGGCACTGTGCCGGTCTATATCCCCAACCTGATGGACAGCAATTCCAAGCTTCTGGATACGGTGCTGATGAACCGAATCATTCATCAGGCAATTCCTGAGCTGGATGCATCTGTGAAAAAAGTCATTGTGTATTATATCGATATTACCAACGAAGCAGAAATCCGGAAGTTTATTGAGGATGACGACAGTACGACAGTTCAGATTGAACTGCGAGATCTGAAAACTGTGCTGGATGATGTAGTGATCGGGGACGAAGCAGAGTTCCATATGGAGGAAGTGCCGGAAGGTATGTTCCCCGGCTTCCGGGTCACCATTGACCGCTTTATCAGCGATCGGGTTTTGAGTAAGATTATGGAATTCAACAATAAAAATTTGCTGAATACAAAGAAAGCCTTTAAGCCCATCCAGATCAGTGAGGAAGGCTTGGAAACCATTGAATTTCTGAGCTTTGATTGTACTGCTGCCGAAGGCGTATGGCATTCTGACAGCGAATTGAAGATTGATAAGAATGGCTTTGTGATCCTCAACGGTGTGAAAACCAAGACTTTCTGGGACGGCACCATCCGCAGTGACAAGAAACCTCTCCGCCTGAAAATCCGTAATATCTGCGGTGATGAGACGATCTGGGTGATTCCATGAAGCAGTGGTATATTTCAACGGTCAGTGACTACATAGCGGCCATTGAACGGTTAAGAAGCTATTATCCGGGCAGAGCTTTTTTCCCATCTCCAGTCGAAAAAACATTTTTATTTCGTGGACATTGCGACAGCTCATATGAATTACGCCCCGGCGTTTTTAGAAAAACAATTGAAACCAGTACGCAAAGGCCGGTAGAAAATGATAAATACTTGGCATGGACCAGTGAAAAAGAGCTATTAGGCAAATTTATTCAGGAAGCAAGTGCATATATCAAGCTCCCCGCAACAGATGTTTTGCATTGGGCCGAGTATGCACAACATTACGGCGTGCCAACTCGTTTCTTGGATTGGAGCACCAATCCTTTGGTAGCTCTGTATTTTGCATGCAGGGATAAAATAAACACGGACGGCACTGTGTGGCTGCTTCATAGTTCTAATTACAATCGGTTTGTTAACGAGGATTATGCTTCCATGAAAGATGCAACTGCCGGTGAAATCATTACGGATTTGATAAACAGTAAGTCCCAAGTTGAGTATCCTGTATTATATACGCCTTATTATGTGGATACCCGCATGAGTGTGCAGCAAAGCTATTTCCTGGTTTGGGGTACAAATCCGGAACCGCTGGATAAGATGCTTCCTGAAGATAAATATTGGATGGATCTTCCGGAAAAAGATAATGGTGTGAGAATGTATGTATCAGCCCAGCAGGAAGAACTTCTGTTCCGCTTTGACATTCATGCTGACCGAAAACAACCCCTTTTGCATGAACTGGATATGATTGGAATTAACGAAAAAACATTGTTTCCGGGCCTGGATGGTATAGGCAGATATGTGGAGAGGCAGTATCGATTTGATTATATTGAAGCGGTACAAGGATAATTTGTGATATGGAAAGAATTAAGTCTGAAATTAGTAGAGTAACTCGGCCCCAGCCCAAACTGGATGTTCTGGGTTTACTGGATGCAGTTGGACATTCGTTCAATTACCACATAGGAAGTGAGGAAAGTAATGCACAATTCCTTGAACTGATCGGACAATCACTTGAGGATATTAAATCTCCGACTGTATTATACGGTCAGCGAACAGAATCTATGTTTGCGTACATGGCTGCTTCTCTGGGTAAAACTAAGCTAATAAAGCAGGAGGACAATGGAACTATATTCTATTCCGATCCTTGTATCAAAATTCCTGATTATAGGGTTGTACTGCATGATGATTCACAATTTTTAGTGGAAGTAAAAAATGACCACAATAGCATGGCGAAAGGGTATTCTGTGCCAGCTGACTATATGGCACATTTAATGCAATACAGTCAATTATTCAATACCCCGTTATATCTTGCAATCTATTGGTCTGCTTATGGCTTGTGGATGATGGTTGCACCCGAAGATTTTACACTTGAGGGGAAAAAATATCATATATCCCTAAATACCATGGTAAAACGGAATAGAATGTCGATGCTGGGAGATGTACAAATTGCTACAACACCTCCTTTGGTAATTCGGTTTTATACCGATAAATCAAAGGATCGTACTATTCAACAAAATGGCGTTGTTGGTTTTACCATCGGAGCAGTTGAGTTAAGCTGTAATCACCAGACGATTAAGGATGACAACGAGAAGAAAGTTGCCTTTTCTCTTATGCTCTTTGGGGGATGGAGTGAAACTACAAGGGCCGTTTTTGACTCACCGGATTCACAGGAGTTAGATTATATTGAATTTTCATACTCCCCCGAAGTGCATGATGAAAGATCGGCTATTCCTCCGCTAGTAGGGGCGGTCAGTACCATTATTTCCAGACAATACAATATGCTCACCACTGAAAATGGAGAAATACAGCGATTGACTCCCAATGTTTCTCCTGGATTTTTGGGATTTATTCTTCCTGAATCCTACAAAAGTAATGATTTGCCATTGTGGATTTTACACATACAACCCAATTTTGAATAATATCGTGGATACTCTGTAAAAAATATTTAAGGGACTGAATTTTTACAATTCAGTCCCTTAAATTTTAATATTATTATTTGTTGCTTGGATTGTGAGTATTCTCTATTTCTTCCTGCAGTTTCTTATCCCACGCTTTTTGCTGTAGTTGGCGATCATATTCCTGATACTTTAAGCCAAGCACTGCTAATTAAAGAGTTGCATCTCAAGCATCAACATTAGAATACCTTAGATTCTGTCCTGCAGTGGCTTAAATATTCTCAAGGTTACGGGCGTGTTTTGACTGCATATTCAATTCGGTGTGATTTATTGGACACTTTAGTATGCATAATAGATACTGAGTAGATATAACAGAAAAGGAGGAGGCTTCTATGCCGGATATTGAAAACTTATCATTGTTTGAAGAGGAGACGTTGCCGGAAAACATTGATGTGACTGCCAGCAGACCACATCTGGACGTGGTGAAAATGGAGTACGCAGGATGTGAGTCGCTTACCTGGCAAGAATTATTTTCAGGCTTTGATTCTTTGCATGCCATTACCTATTCTTCGGGAATTGGATTTGTGTACCGGCTGCTGGAGAAATTTAAGATCGCAGAGATTATTTTCGGCTGTGATGATGTGATTTCCTACTCCCTGCAGGAAGTGATGGCTTATCAGTGCAAACTGATAGAACGTATGCGCAATACAGCCAGTAAAATGAAAATGGATCTGGTTACCCGGATTGAGGATCAGAGCCTCCGCTTTTACGTGGCCAGAACCATATTGTCACACGAGAAAATATACCTTTTATCCGCTGAAGATGGAAGGAAACGGGTCATTATGGGCTCAGCCAATATGTCATTTTCAGCATTTTCAGGCAGACAAAGAGAAAATATCTGTTACATAGACGGCGACCAGGCGTACGAATGGTATATGGGATGTTATCTGGATCTGAAAGAAAACAGCACAGATCAGATCATAAAAGAATCTCTTCTTTGTGCTGACAGTGAAGAAAATCTGGAAGAACTTCCCATTGCACGGACAGTGCACACGAAAAAGGCAGTGGTCGTTCAGCCGGTGGAAGCACAGAATGAAGAAGTCATTTTCGCACTGGATGTAAAAAATATGGTAGCCCAGCTGAAACCATCAGTTCCCAGACCGGATAAAAAGGGAAAGATCCTCCTGACCCCGGAAAAAGTAAAAACGATACACAGGCAAGTTGTGGCCAACAAGACCAAAGAAAGTGAACTGCGGAGTGAATATCCAAAGTTGGATGTGTATCCGGATGAAGGGTACGCAGAACTCAATGGGAAAAAGCTGGATCTGAATCCCTCCAGTGAGGAAATTGCCAGCGATGTGTCTTTGTTTTTCCGGTATATGGAAGGGTATGAAAAATTCCATGGTGATGTTGATGGACTTCAGCATCGTTATTTTGAATTTGCGAACTGGTTCTTCTGTTCACCATTTATGGGATGTATGAGGGATATGGCTGTCCGCTATAACCAGAATACGCTTCCGTATCCTGTGTTTGGCCTTGTATATGGCCAGAGTAAAGCGGGAAAAACCAGTTTTCTCGAAACACTGCTTAAAATGATGATCGGTCAGAAAACAAAGCTGTCTGCACCTGATTTTACCAGATCCAGTATTGAAAATTTAAAAAGAACTGTACACGGTGCTCCCATCATAGTAGATGATCTTACCAATACGAGATTTAATCAGCATGCCATAGAAACCATCAAAAATGATGATTTTGGCGTATCCGACCATTTAACACAGTACCCGGCTGTTGTGATCAGTGCTAACGAAGATGTAAAGGCCGTAGCTCCAGAAGTAATCCGCCGGACTGTGATTTGCAGAGTTCAGGCAGGCCTTACAAATACAGAGGTCATGAAGAGCAGCGTTGTTAGAATTGTTCAGCGTGAAGTGGGTACTGCTTTTTACCGAGAATACCTGAGGAGAATGTTGGAAATTGTTCCGGATCTTATGGAACAGATGAAATCCGACAGTTCGGAAAGTGCTCCAGATATTCTGGAAGTCTCTTCTCGTGTTCTGGTAGACATTTTTACCGAGTACCATGGGACAGTTCCTCCCTATATTCGGGCTTTGACTCTGGAGGATTATTTCAGTGAGAAAGTAACTGGAAGCTATGCAATCAAGACAATCCGTAGTGCATGGGAAACCAGCAGAAGTTCTTTCGAGATTATAACAGGAGCCAATGAGCTACGCTATAATGCAGGTGCACCATGGGAGGCAGACCGCATACTGAAGGAACTGCCAGAGACGTTGGAAGCACATAAGTCTAGGGATTGGTTGGTGATGAATTTAGCAGCAGCTAAGGATTTCTTCGGAATTGATTTCAAAAAGAGATTCTTTTCATGGTTCAAGAAGTGAAGCAGAAGTCAGAATCTGGAATATCTTGAAGAATATGCTGTCGAGTTGTATTTTATAAATAAGATGAACCGGTCCAAAGTCAGGATATATTACTGCTTCGAAGTATTATTTTTGATAGATAGGAGACATAGAAATGGAATATGCACTAATGCTAGGTCAAAAAATATCTGCCACGGAAGTTGCAAAAAACTATACCGTAGAAAAACAGATCAGGAAGGCAAGCAGCAATGGCGAACTAAAGTGTCCGGATCCCAATTGTCAGCATCCAACACTTAAATATTGTCACGGTGATTTGAAAAGTGCATATTTCGCACATAAAAATAATGAATGCTGTGATTACGCATTATTCGACAAAGAAAACCCCAATACTGTAAGAAATATTCGCAGAAAGCTCTATGAACATTTAGTGTCCCTTGGATATAATGTGCAGATAGAAGAAAAAGTGCTACCACATCACTATACGCATTTATTGGTACAAGGTGATGGTATGCAAAAAATTGCCATTGAAATTGACTCAGGACATGTTACTGCTAACTATGTAGATCGTTTATCCTTTGAGTATAAGCAGGCAAATATTCATCTAAGATGGATCATTATCGGAGAAACAGGTCAGCAAATCGAAGAAAATCAGGTTGGATTTTTGAAACGCTATCAGCTAAATGAGTCAGAAAATGGTGCTTTACTTGTTGTTAATGAGCAATGCTCAGAAATAACACAGTATAAAATAGACCAGAATTCTTATACCTATCGTGGTAAGAATATAAAATCAGAAAATTATCCGGAAGTATATTCCAAGTCTGCCTCTGTGCAGAATCTTATTATTGACGGTACATATCTTACCTTAGCTGGTTTTGAATCAGAATATTCTATTTGGTTAAAGCAAAAAAAGACTGCATTTCAAAAGTTCGTATCACAAAAAGAAAGTGAGGAGAGATTAAAAACTGCACTTCAAGAGCAACTTGCATCAGAAAAACATTCTTCCATTGTGACAAATAATACAACTACTGAGAAGAATACGCTAAAATCAATCATATCTGACGAAGAATGCAGAGCTGAAATCCTGCCTAAGATGAATCAGCAAGAAGAACAGGCTTGGGATTCTAATGGCAGGAGATGGATACGGTGCAGAATCTGTGGAAAAATTGATTTGGAAAGTAGTTTCTCTAGTTATGGTGGCCCTCACCAAGCAACGACAGGCATCTGCAGAAATTGTGCAATGAAGAATCATTAGCAAGAGTAGTTCGCGTTGTGCGGCTGGAATTGATGTTTTGCGTTCCCAACCAACTTACTTGTTGTCTCCACGAACCCTGCCACCCTGCAATGGGAGTAAGCTATATATCTCATCAAGTATTTTGACCGCTGTAACTACCAGAGTTGCCTAAGATGACAATATATTGGGGTTGGGTGGCTATAGTCCTCTCAACAATTTTTCAATAGCGATCTCTCTGCTAGACTTGAACAGAAAATCAAATAAATATATAATAAGATGCAAGTAAGGTAGGAATGCCGGTGCTTGCATCTTTTTTATGCGTGAAGTTCTGGGTATTCGGAGGCAATATCGATGAACGAGTGGGGAAAGGGGCAGAAGAGGTATCTGTACGACGCCAATAATGACCCGGAGATCATGGAAAAGCACCTGAACTGTTTGAATGCGTGTTTTGAACTTAACAATAT
>JAHHTO010000096.1 GCA_020024595.1 Schaedlerella sp. | reverse complement strand
ATTTTCTATTCTGGGAAGTCTTGTCCTTTCCGCAGTTGGATTCTTTTTGGCTCCGTCTTTTCTGCGATGGATGAACACTTCTCCTGAATTGCTTGCAGATTCCACACTGTATCTGCAAATTTATTTTGCTGGAATTTTATTTGTATTTATCTTTAATATCGGTTCCAGTATTTTAAGAGCTGTAGGAGATTCCAAGCATCCACTTTACTACCTGATCGTCTGTTGTTTTATCAATATCTTTCTTGACCTTCTTCTGGTTGTTGTCTTCCACATGGGGGTAGCAGGAGTAGCATATGCAACATTAACTTCTCAGGCAGTCAGTGCCATACTTGTAACATACAAATTAATGAAATCAACCGATATTCTTACACTTAAGATTCGAAATATCCGTCTTTATAAAAATGTACTGAAATTCCAACTCAGAATCGGGCTTCCGACAGGATTTCAGTCAGTTATGTACAATATTTCCAACGTCATCATCCAGTCTGCACTCAATAATTTCGGCACAGACACGGTCGCTGCATGGTCGGCATATGGTAAATTGGATGCACTTTTCTGGATGATTACAAGTGCTATCGGCATCTCCATTACAACATTTGTGGGGCAGAATTACGGTGCACGAAAATACGAGCGAGTCAAAAAAAGTGTCCGCATCTGTCTTGGCATAGCACTTTTGATCGCACTTATTTTAGTCATCTTTTTAATTCTGGCAAGAGAACCACTCTTCAGACTGTTTACGCAAGACCCTGGAGTTATCCGTATTGGTTCGCAAATGCTGGCTCTGATTACACCATGCTATATTTTCTATGTTTTCATCGAAGTGCTTTCCGGAGCGCTCCGTGGAATGGGAGATGTTCTGATTCCAACAATCATTACACTTGGTGGCATCTGTCTGCTGCGTCTTATCTGGATTGCAGGCACACTGTACTTCTCACCGACTGTGGAAATGATTATTTACAGCTACCCGATCACCTGGATTGTAACCGCTGTTTCATTTATTTTCTACTATATATATAAGAAAAATAAGATTCTACACAATTGAGTGTGAGAGAACCGATTTTTTTCAAACAATTACCATCAACAAAACGTCCATGTACTGATTTATCTTCTGTACATGGACGTTTTACTTTTTTACACTCAATTTTCACTTCTTTGTTACACAAATGTGCTTCCATTTGTGTTTTTCATATTCTGGTTTCTCTTGATTACATCTTAAAAATCGGACTGATTTTTTTGTAGATCAGCAATACTACCAACGATACAAGAACTGCTTTCAGCAGATTAAACGGTGCTACAGCAAATATGACAAAGCTGGTCAGACTCGTAATATTCGGGTTTACAGCAGTTCCCATCTGAATCAATGCCTCAATCGGCAGCCCAAATGCCTTTGCATAGACTGGAAGCATTACATACGCATTGATAAAACATCCGATTACAACCATCAGAACAGTTCCTGTCGCCATACCAGTCAACGCACCTTTTCTCGTCTTTTTTTTCTTATAAATCATCGCTGCCGGTACGCACAGAGAGCAGCCAATTATAAAATTGGCCAGTTCCCCAACTCCTGCAGTATCTGTTCCGGTGATCACAAAATTCAAAAGAATCTTTACCAGCTCTATTACCATCCCGGCAACTGGCCCCATTGCAAACGCTCCGACAAGCACCGGAACTTCACTAAAGTCAATCTCGTAAAAACTCGGTGCAAACGGTAGTGGAATCTCGAATAACATCAATACAACTGATATTGCCGCTAGCATTCCTACCTGTACGATTGTCCTGACTCCTACTCGTGTCTGCACTCCTGTTACTGAATTTGTCTGTGTGTTCATCTTTCTTCTCTCCTTATAAACTGTTTTTAAAAGAAAGAAAATCTTCATGGAAATCCTGCTGCCTTCTGACATAATCCCTATGAATAAAAAAATCCCCGAATATTTCTATCCGGGGATTTCACCTTCATTTATACATGTTATGGCATAAATTTCTTCTTCCATCCAGACTTTACTGTCGGTACCGGAATTCATTTTTGTAACAATGTCACCGGTTCAGCCGCTTATACAAATCCTCCTTCTCGAACGCACTCTGTATAAGCAGGTCGCGGACTATACCGCCGGTTGGGAATTCTTACTTACCAGACAAAAGATGTTTGGTAAAAGTCACCCTACCCCGAAGATTTATTCTTTTATGCTCTTTATTATAGTCTATCCCTTCATGAATTTCAAGAGATTGTCTCCTACTTCTGCTCATATTTTTCACGAAGTTCCTGTACCTTTGCAGAATATGCTTCATTCTGTTTCTTTTGAAGCAGAGTTCTCTGAACCATCGCTTTTACTTCCTCATACGGTGTCTCAGTTGCTTCGTTCTTCTCTTCAACCTTAATCAAATGATACCCGAACTGTGTCTTCACTGGTCCCACAACATTTCCGATTTCTGCCGAAAATGCTGCATCCTCGAATTCTTTTACCATCTGCCCTCTTCCAAATGCACCCAGATCACCGCCTTTAGAGCCAGATGGACAATTCGAGTGTTCCTGGGCTGCTGTTTCAAATGCTGTTGCTCCACTCTCTATTTCTGCCAAAATTTCTTTACATGTTTCCTCTTCATCTACCAAAATATGTTTTGCACGAACAGTTTCTCCTCTTTGATATTGCGCTTTATTTGCTTCATAATACAGTTTCATTTCTTCTTCTGTTACAGACACACTCTTCATCGTCTCTTGCATCACCATCTGTGCAAGAATATCACGCTTTGCATTTGTAATCATGCTTTTAAATTCATCTGTTTCATCCAGTTTCATCTCTTTCCCTTCTTTTGCAAACAGACGAAGTGCGATAAACTGCTGCAGACACTGCTCCCTGAACTGTGGATTGGACAAATACCCCTGTTGCTCTCTCGGAACTGCCTGTAGAAACAGATCAAACTCCTCCTGCGTAATCTCTTCTCCTGCTATCACAGCTAATATTTCTTTGTTGTTTCCTTCTTGATTCATCATTTGTCTCCTTTTTCTACATATAGTTTCTTTTGGTTTCTTTCTATTTCCATTCCTGCTTCTGCAGGATTGCAAAACACTTCTAACTATTTCCAGACGCCGTCTGCACTTTTCCAAAATCTTCTGCTTATACAATCTTAGTCGTCCATTTTGAACAATCCCAGACTTCCTGTACAATATCCTGATAGAACTCTGGCTCATGACAGATTAGCAGTAACGTTCCGCGATATTCATTTAATGCCTTTTTCAATGCATCTTTTGCATCCACATCCAAATGATTCGTAGGCTCGTCTAGCATCAGTACATTCGTTTCTCGATTGAGTAACTTGCACAAACGCACCTTTGCTTGTTCCCCTCCACTTAATACCCTCACCTGACTTTCGATATGCTTCGTAGTCAATCCACATTTCGCCAGTGCAGAACGCACTTCGTACTGTGTAAAAGATGGGAACTCATTCCAGATTTCTTCAATACAGGTAGACCGATTCTCTCCCGAACCTTCCTGCTCAAAATATCCGATTGCCAGATTCTCTCCCAGCTCACAAGAACCATTCAGAGGTTTGATCAGACCCATAATACTTCGAATTAACGTAGTCTTCCCAATTCCATTGGCTCCGGTCAACGCAATCTTCTGCCCCCGTTCCAACACAAGATTTAATGGTTTTGATAAAGGCTCATTATATCCAATCACCAAATCCTTTGTTTCAAAAATAAATTTTCCCGGTGTACGCGCCTGTTTAAAATAAAATTCCGGCTTCGGCCGTTCCGCTGCCAGTTCGATCACATCCATCTTATCTAGCTTTTTCTGTCGTGACATTGCCATATTCCGAGTAGAAACACGTGCCTTATTCCTTGCCACAAAATCTTTCAACGGACTGATTTCCTGCTGCTGTCTCTTATAAGCTGCTTCTAACTGTGCCTTTTTCACCTCATACACGCGCTGAAAATCTTCATAATTTCCCACATAACGATCCAACTTCTGATTCTCCATATGATAAATGACATTCACTACCTCATCCAAAAACGGTATGTCATGAGAAATCAAAATAAATGCATTCTCATACTCAGCCAGATATCGTTTCAGCCAGTTGATGTGCTCCTCATCCAAATAATTGGTAGGCTCATCCAGCAAAAGAATGTCCGGCTTCTCCAACAAAAGCTTGCCAAGCAGAATACGGGTTCTCTGCCCTCCACTCAAATCCGTCACATCACGCTCCAGACCTAAATCCAGAAGTCCCAACGCCCTTGCCACCTCTTCTACTTTCGCATCAATGATATAGAAGTCATGCATGGTCAGAGTATCCTGAATTGTGCCCAATTCCTCCATGAGCTCATTCATTTCTTCCCCATCTACTTCTCCCAAATGCTCACAAATATCATTCATCTTCTCTTCCAGCTCGAATAGATAAGAAAATGCCGATTTCAACACATCGCGTATAGTTATTCCCTTTTCTAGTACTGTATGCTGATCCAGATAACCAATGCGGGTATTTTTTGCCCACTCTACCTTACCTTCATCTGGTTGAAGTTTTCCGGTCACAATATTGAAAAATGTGGATTTCCCCTCTCCATTGGCTCCAATCAGCCCGATATGCTCTCCCTTAAGCAGCCGAAAGGACACATCTGCAAAAATAGCCCGGTCTCCGAAGCCATGAGACAGATGTTCTACATTTAAAATACTCATATTTTTTTAACTCCTTTTCTTTCTTTTGCAAATATAGCATATTTCCATAAAAATAACAATGCCGACCCTCTTAAAAAGCTAGTATCTGTTGTAAATGATCGTATATTATTTACTTGACATACTCTGCCCTCTCCCTGTATGATGTTTTTACTATCATTAGATGAATTTGTTTATTAGAATTCATTTCTAATATGAATAAAAGAAAGCTTATATCTCATTATTCTCAGGAGGTTTTTATTATGATGAATCAGAAGCGATTTACCCGATTTGCAGCAATTGCATTATCACTTACCTTTCTTACTTCTTCTATATTAAGTGGATGTGAAAAAAAAGAAGAAACAACTAAAACTCCTAACACGAAACAAGAAAGTTCTACAGTAAAAGACGGAGATAAAAATAACACCACCTCCGAAACCACAGAAGCCCAACCTTTAATCGGAGACTTTACCACCATGACCTATACCGGTGAACCTGTAGATCAGAGCATTTTTTCAGAGGCAGATTTGACAATGATTAACGTGTATTGGAATTGGCTAACATACTAAAATCAATCAAAAAACAAACAAGACTTTGGGTACAGATTTTATTTACTGCCGTCACAAACGGATACTTCTACGGCTTTGTGACCGGACGCATCTATACCGGAAGAAGTAAAACAGTCTGTGTTCCGGGGCTGAACTGCTATTCCTGCCCCGGAGCACTCGGTTCCTGTCCAATCGGCTCCTTGCAAGCAGTTCTGGCAGACAGGAATTATAAATTTTCTTTTTATGTCGTCGGCTTTCTCATGCTATTCGGCTCTGTCTTTGGACGATTTATATGTGGATGGCTCTGTCCTTTTGGACTGATACAAGATTTGCTGTATAAGATTCCATTTTTACGCAAACAAAAAAACTTGCCGGGACACAAAGTACTAATTTGGCTCAAATATGTCATTCTGACTGTTTTTGTCATTCTCCTCCCCTTGGTTGTTCGGGATATCATCGGTCAGGGTTCCCCTTGGTTCTGCAAAGCGATCTGTCCAAGCGGAACTTTAACTGCTGGGCTGCCTCTGCTCGCAACAAATCCCCCTCTTCGTCAGGCAGCAGGTTTTCTCTTCCAATGGAAGCTGTGGATTCTGATCATATTGCTCCTATTATCCGTCATCGTATATCGCCCATTCTGCAAATATATCTGCCCATTGGGTGCGATTTACAGCGTTTTCAATCCAATTGCTCTGTACCGCTATCAAGTCGACACTAGCCGATGCACCAAATGTGGAAAATGTAAATCTGTCTGCAAAATGGACATTCCCGTCTGGGAAAAACCAAACAGCCCCGAATGCATCCGCTGTGGGGACTGCATCCGGAGCTGTCCGGAAAAAGCTATCGACAAATGTCATCGATGCAATTAAGTTCTTCTGTTGTAAAAGAAATCTTATCAAGAATTCCTATATTCTCTCGAATCTGCTCCGGCGTTGAAGCACCAATCAGTACGGAGCAGACTTCGTCATCCTTCAATACCCAGGATAACGCCATCTGTGCCAGTGTCTGTCCCCGTTTTTTCGCCAACTCATCCAAAGCCTGTATCTTCTTTAGCTTGTCCCCTGTCAATGCAGTTTTATTCAACGAACGCGATCCTTTTGCGATTCGACTCCCCTCTGGAACTCCGTGCAGATACTTATCTGAGAGAAGCCCCTGCGCCAGTGGACTAAATGCAATAATCCCAATCCCTGCTTCTTTGCAATAAGACTTCACACCGTCCTCCTCGATTCCACGATCCAAAATCGAATATCTCCTCTGATTCACAATAAACGGACAATGCATTTCTTTCAATAATCCAACAGCTCTCTTTGTGTATTCCAAATTATAATTTGAAACACCTGCATACAACGCCTTTCCGCTGCGTACAATATCTGCCAGTGCCTGCATCGTCTCTTCCAACGGTGTTTCCGGATCCATTCTATGATGATAAAAAATATCTACGTAATCCAATTTCATCCGCTTCAAACTCTGATCCAGACTCGCCATCAGATACTTTCTGCTTCCCCAGTTCCCGTAAGGTCCATCCCACATATCATAACCTGCTTTGGAAGTAATCACCATCTCATCCCTGTATGGTCGAAAATCGGATTCCATAATCTTCCCGAATGTTTCCTCTGCACTTCCATATACCGGTCCATAATTATTTGCCAAGTCAAACTGTGTAATTCCCAAATCAAACGCTGTTCTGCACATTGCTCTGCTGTTATCGTAGCTGTCTCGGCTTCCAAAGTTTTGCCACAGTCCAAGCGATACTGCCGGGAACTTCAATCCGCTTCTTCCAACTCTGTTATACTGCATCTCGTCATAACGCTTTGAATCTGCTTTATAAATATTTGCGATATCTGCCATCTTACTGCTCCTTCCAAGGGAAATTTTCTTCTGCCGCTGATTTTAATTTATATCAATTATATAATCCCTGAATATAAAAGTAAAGCCAGAATCATGATACTGGTGAACGAAAGATTCCTAAGTCTGGAGGCGTAAAAGTGAAAAGCGCAAAAGCTACACCTAATGCTACAATTACAAAAAGCGCGAATATCTCTGAATATGCAGAACAAGTATTGGTAGAGTCATATGAGTAGCGATAGGAATAGCGATAAGAGAATACAACACCCAAGATAAAAGTTCCTATATCCAAAAGTAAATAATGGTTTCCTATGATACCTGTATAAGTATAAAAAACAGTAATAATTGTCAGCATTCCCAACAAAACAGAACGCGCTTTTATCACAAAGAAACATTCTATATGCTTCCCATATACAAAATATTCCACAATAGAAAATACAATATACGGAACAAAGAGCAATTTTAAATGTTCCCATGTGCTTTCATTAACAGCACTAAAAACAGCAACCAAATTGCTATATCCCGACCATTCCCAAGTAAAATGAAGAAGAGTTCCGAAAATTATTGTAAAAACTGCTCCTGCTATATGAATAGATTTTAAAGAATGCATTCATTTCCTCCTTATATAAATGTACACATATATTCTTATGCATTCAAATCTATTCGTATGTATAAAACGTCTGTTATTCGTACTCATATTTTTTACGAAGCTTTACAAGCTTTTGCCCACAATAAATCAGTAGATATAAATAAAGCATCAATAATACTGTAAAGAATATTCCGAAAAATACATCCACGAAACCAAATGTACCATGGAGAGTTTTCATCCAGTTTGGTATGACACAGCACAGAAAAATCACAAATAATGGCATCATACGAGTTTTGATAATGTGCCAGATCATATCAACTCTTGACTCTCTCTCCGAGAAGATTTCGCCATCATTTTCCGACTGAACATCTGCTGCCGGCTTCCGAAAATACAGCCAGCCTACACAGCTACTCACGTACTCCCAACCGTAGTCCTGAAACAGCTGCAGATAATCACCGGTTTCACAGTTATTTTTATAATCCAACCGATACAACACATCTTCAGGAACACATTCTTCAAAAATAAAAAAGCAGGGCGGAAGTATTTTCACTAGCCGCAACCCCTTTTTGTGCTGCTCTCGGAGCCAAATTTCTTCTTCCTCATAATCTGCTATTGTAAAAAAACGAAGTTTTATTTTACTCATGAATGCTCTCTCCTTTACTATTTTTGTATAAGCGTTCTATTCTACTTATTTCAAGCTTTAAAATCTCCTCTCCCAATGGGGTAATCCGATAGAGCTTTCGCTTTTCTTCTTCTGCATAAAAAAAGATTAATCCGTCCTTTTCCATCTTAGAAAGGGTTCCATACATGGTTCCGGGACTGATGGAAACTGCGTTCCCTGTCATTTCTTTTACCTGTTGACCAATGCCGTATCCATGTTGCGGCGTTTGCAAACAAAACAAAATATAAAATCCTGTCTCAGTCATCGGAACATAGATCCGGCGAATTCGATCTTCCATAGTTTCTCCTTTCCATTATACTTCGATATATCGAATTTCGTTATATGAACTATATCAAGGCTCGATGTATTTGTCAAGAACTTTCTTCTTTTCATAATTGACATTTTTGCCAACCTGCATTATAATACAGTCAGAAGCATGAACAAGGTGGTCTTGTCGCAATTGTAGCGGCAATAACGCAAGTTCTATGCTTTTTTATTGTCTATAGAAATATTTTTCTGTTTTTGCATAGAACATTATCGTACATTATGATTCATTACAATCCATTAGATATTTATGCTAAAAATACCTTCAAACGCAACAATGGAGCAGGATTTATAAAATCCACCCCAACTATTGACTTAGAGTCTAAAGATAATCATAAAACATAAAAATAGCCAAATTCTTATTTTAGAATAACATACCCACAAACTCTTCTATTAATATTCTACTGTTTCTATAAAAACAAAACAGTTTTGGCAAGTAAAACGCATACAATAAAAAGTGATGTTTGCAAA
>JAHHTO010000095.1 GCA_020024595.1 Schaedlerella sp. | reverse complement strand
CTTTAATTATGGTTGGTCAGAACAAAATATATGAAAAAGATATTCCGCTAATAATAAATTCTGGAGATAGATTTAGATGTGGATTTGTTAGTGAAAGTAAAGGCCTTTCACTTAAAAAAGTTTTTTATGATAATTGACATAGTTAATAAAGTTTATTATAATACTACTGTTATATATAATTAGAATAACAAATCCACTGCCCCGGATTTTTTTATAAATTTTAATGTCATTTTTACAGGAGGGTATAATGAAGTCATATTTACCAAAACAAGATGAAATAAAAAGAGAATGGTATGTTGTTGACGTAGAAGGTATGGTTTTAGGAAGAGCAGCGAGCCAAATTGCTTCTATTTTAAGAGGAAAGCATAAACCAGAGTTTACTCCTAATATGGATTTAGGTGACTTTGTAGTAGTAATTAATGCAGATAAGATTGTTTTAACAGGGAAAAAGTTAGACCAAAAAATGTATAGACATCATTCGCAATATCCAGGTGGTCTTAAGGAGATTCCTTACAAAAAATTCTTGGATAAAAAACCAGAGTTTTTATTTTATGAAGCTGTTAGAAGAATGCTTCCAAGTGGACCTCTTGCAAAGAGTCAAATTAAGAAACTTAAAGTGTTTAAAGGTAGTGAGCATAACCACCAAGCACAAAATCCTAAAGAATTAAAATTGAAGTATTAATTTGTGAGAGGAGGTAAGATTTATGAGTAAGATTCAATATATGGGAACAGGTAGAAGAAAGAAGTCTATTGCGAGAGTATTTTTAGTTCCAGGTAATGGAAATATTATAATAAACAAGAGAAGTATGGATGACTATTTTGGTTTAGATACTTTAAAGTACATAGTAAATCAACCACTTGTTTTAACTGATACATTATCAAGATATGATGTTAAAGTTAATGTTCATGGTGGAGGGTTCACAGGTCAAGCTGGAGCAATAAGACATGGTATATCAAGAGCTCTTGTTAAAGCTGATGAAAATTTAAGATCAGTATTGAAAAAAGAAGGATTTTTAACAAGAGATCCAAGAATGAAGGAAAGAAAGAAGTACGGTTTAAAGAAAGCAAGAAGAGCTCCTCAGTTCAGCAAAAGATAATTTGTTGTTCAAACCGTATCGAAATGGTTCAAAAACCCTGGGAAATCAAGGTGTTCTGGGGTTTTACTATTGCTAAAAGGGCTGATATAGTTTGACCTAATTTGAATAATTGAATATGAATTTGATCAGCACTCAGTATAAAATGACTGGGTGCTTTTTCATTTAAGGAATCCGTATTCCGGCAATAGAAAGAGCTGTCACTTCAGTTTTTCATTTTGGAGTGGAGGCTTTATTTCCAGAAGCAACAGTAACAATCACAAATGAGGTGAAGTCAATAAACACTCAAATCATCGCCATCACCAATAAGAAGGGCGGCGTTAGCAAAATCACTGCCTGTGCTAGTCTTGGGGAATCGGTTTGGCGCAAGCTGGAAAGAAAGTCTTGCTGATCGACGGAGACTCACATGGTAGCGACCATTCTGGGCAATCCTCAGGCTGACAAGCTGCCTTTTATGCAGACAGACGCTATTTCTGCCGTAACAAGGAATGGGCTAAAACCATTTCTAACTTGAACTCTGATACCGTACGCTGTAGTTATGCTTTGAACAAACACCTGGATGTGATGGATGGTTTTATTGATCTGGTGCGAGAGGAACAGCAGCGCAGCCGTACTCATGCGGAAAAGGTGCAGCCGTCCTCGCCACCTCAGTACGGGATAAACTCAAGCAGGAGCCGCTTGCTCATAAACCTGCCGTCCAAAGAAACGGGAGCCGGAGCGATAATTATGGTAAAGCGTAAGCGGGATATTCAGGTTTTGTTTTGGGTGTCCACAGAGGAACAGAAGCTGATCCGTCAAAAAATGCAGCAATACGGTACGGTGAGCGTCTATCTTCGGAAAATGGCACTGGATGGGTATGTGGTTAAGCTGGATCTACCGGAGCTGAACGAGCTGGTCTACCAGATGCGCCGAAGCAGCAACAATTTGAATCAAGCTCACCGGAAAAGTGCATGAGACTGGGCGGGTTTATGATGCGGATTTGGAGGACATATCCCAGCGGCAGGTGAAAAAACTTCTGGATATGGCAGAACAACTTTCAGAACTATATCTCATTTCCGAAGTGGTAGAGCTGCCGGAACAAGCCGAGGATAAGGTGTATTATCGGATTTTGAAGATGGAGTATGAAGAATACATCGAACAATGGATTCATGAGATCAAAACATCCATTACTGCCACGAAACTTTTATGTGAAAACCATCGGACGGACTGGACAAAGAAGCTTTTGCTGTAACTGGAAAAGACCAACTGCTTTATCGAACAGGCTTTTTATTACGACTGCAGTGACCATACAGAGAAAGATTATTCTGTCCGGGAAATAGCGCTGTCCCAAGTCGTGCGTCAGGCAATTATAGATAACAAATATCTGCTGCCCAAAGTGGTATGCGCCTGGAAGTGGAGGAAATGCAGGATACGGTTTATTTAGATGAAAAGAGGGTGCGTTTTATCCTAAACTAACTGATTGCCAATGTGGTCAAATATCGTACCATCAGCAAGTTCTTCGCATTTCTGCCCATAAATGGCAGGATCAGGTTGTCCTTGTAGTGGATGATAACGGAATCGGGATTAATGAAGCCGATCTGACCCGTATTTTTGAAAAAGGATTTACCGGCCAGAATGGGCGTATTATCAGGCAGTCCACAGGAATTGGTCTGTATCTGTGCAAACGGTTTTGTGAAAAGCTGGGCATTGGCATTACGGCGAAGTCGTCGGAACATGGCACAGCAATTTCCCTTTCTTTTCACATTAACTGTCTGATCCATGAAGTGCAGAACTGAAATGGGTTATGCACTTCTTACATTTTTGTTGGAATTTTGTAAGAAAACTCGATACAAATGAAGCCGTTTTTATCCTACAATAGAGATCAGAGGTGATAACAATGAAAGAAATTTTGAAATTGGATCATATCCAAAAATATTACGGAAATGGCGGGAATGTTACAAAAGCAATTCAGGACATCAGCTTTTCTGTTCAGGAGAGGGAATTTCTAGGTATCATGGGAGCATCCGGTTCCGGCAAGACTACCCTGCTCAACTGCATTTCTACGATTGATACGGTTAGCGCGGGACATATATATCTGGATGGAACTGATGTGACGGAAATCAACCAAAAGCAGATTGCTCGGTTTCGTCGGGAGAATCTTGGATTTGTGTTCCAGGATTTTAACCTGTTGGACACGCTAACCATTTCGGAAAATATAGCCTTGGTGCTGACAATCAATAAGATTCCTGCAGGCGAGATTGATGGACGGGTGTGGGAAATGGCCGAAAAGCTGAATATCGCGGATATTTTGGATAAGTACCCCTATCAGGTGTCTGGCGGTCAGAAGCAGCGGTGCGCCTGTGCCAGAGCCATCATCAATAGCCCCAAACTAATTCTGGCAGACGAACCTACCGGCGCTTTGGACAGTCACTCGTCTCAGATGCTGCTCTCTACGATCCGAAGTATCAACGAAGATCTCGGAGCTACAATCCTGATGGTGACACACGACGCTTTTTCGGCAAGCTACTCCAATCGTATTCTCTTTTTGAGAGATGGGACGATTTTTAAGGAAATCCGCAAAGGCGGTGATTCTCGCAGAACTTTCTTTGAAAAAATTTTGGATGTCCTCACCGCGATGGGAGGAGGCGTGAGTGATGTACGCTAAATTGGCCCTCCGTAATATCCGCAGAAGCCTGCGCGATTATATTATTTATTTCATAACACTCACTTTGACATCGGCTCTGATGTACGCATTTTTGGCATTGGGCTTTTCACCAGATGTTCTTGTTATGGCAGAAAATATGTCCATGCTGACTACTGGAATTCTACTTATGTCAGCTCTGGTTGCCTTTATGTCCTCGTTTGTGATCGGTTATGCGATTCGCTTTATGCTGGGACGACGGAAAAAGGAATTTGCAACCTATGAACTGATTGGCATGGAAGCAAAGACAGTACGAAATTTATTCCTTGCTGAAAACAGTATCATCGGCACAGGATCCTTTTTGCTTGGTTCCTTGGTTGGCACAGGGCTTTCTGGTTTGCTTAATCAAGTGGTAAAAAATATCTTTGAGGTGCCGCATGCCTATCAGGTTTCCTTTTCTCTCCAGGCGTGGGCAACAACCTTTTTGTTTTTTTCCTTAATGTATGGTTTTGGGATGTTCCGGGCGGCTAAAATCATCCGATATCAGAAAGTAATCGATCTGCTGTATGATAATCGCAAGAATGAAGAATACTGTTTCAAATCATTCCACCATAGCCTTTTGGTAGTACTGCTTTCAATAGCTGCAATGGTTACTGGTTTGATTTTGCTTGGAAGGATGCTTCAGGTACAGACCAATGAAGCATTTTTATACCTTGGCGGAGCCTGCCTGCTCATTCTTGTAGGTGTTTATAAGCTGCATCGCCAGATTCCACTTTTGTTACACCGATTTGCAAAACGAAATCTGCGCCATAAGTACAAAGAAGAAAATCTGTTCTTCCTAGGACAGATTGGGCGACGCATCCATTCTGCTGGCCGGACAATGGCTGCAGTGGCGATCCTTTTGACCATATCTCTTGCAACGATGTTTGTAGGTCTTACAATGGGGGCAGGCTACAAGGCCAATATGAAAGCCTATTATCCCTATGATGCAGGCGTAGCGATTGATGCACCTTTAGAAATATCCAGCATGGATTCTATCGTTTCATTTGTTGAGGAATATTGTAGGATTGAGGATTCTGTGACCTATTATCTATATACGGTTCCTGAAAAATCGATCGAAGCTTTGTCCTTGTCCGATTATAACCATCTGCGTGAGATTTTGAGGCTTTCTCCTGTTTCCATGGGTGACAACGAATTTTTGGTTCACTGTGATACATGGAACTATATGGACGAAATCCGGCAGGGCTTGAAGCAGCAGCCAGAGATCACATTAAATGGTCGGACCTTGACCGCTGCACAAACGCCGATCCGAATAGAGCCTATGGAGCAGTATCAAATGGCCGGAACGAAGGGATATGTGCTTGTTCTGCCGGATGAAGAAGCATCACAACTAACTGGAGAAAAAATCCGTCTGGTGATGAAACTGGAAGATGGTGGATACCCAAAATTGAAAAGCGACTTGAAGCAATTTCTAAACAGTGGAAAATGGCAGCCAGAATTGCAATCCGGTAAACAACTCCCAGAAAAAGTAACGATGGGTGTTACAGTAAAGGCGTGGGGCGTTGCAAATTCATTGACTGGATTTACAGCTATTTCATTCTGCGGGTTGTATTTAAGCATTATTTTTATCGTACTATCCTGCTCGGTTCTTGCTTTTGAGCAGCTCTCTGCCATAGACAAAAATCAGAAGAATTATGCAGTCATTGACCGTTTGGGTGTACCGAGCCGAAGGCAGGCTTCCTTGCTCCGTAGGGAAGTGTCCACAGTCTTTTTAATCCCACTGTTATTTCCTATTTTACTGACGATTTTGCTGATAGCAGGGGCACAGTTCTTTTTCGGAGAGGCAATCCTACAGGAGGGACTTATACTTTTTTATGGTCTCGTGACAATCCTCATTTTTTGTGCGATTTACTTGACCTACTTCTGTGCAACACTATTTCTTTTCAGAAGAGTAATTCTTAGACCTTCTATAAGATAATTTTCAGGAATTTCCTAAAATGTCCAAACGTTGTAACATTTCAGTCTATTTTTTTGTTGAAATCAAAGTCAGTTTGGACATTTGTGTAACATTTGTAGTTTATGTTTGTGGTAAATGAGGATATGTGAAAAATATATTGCTGATTGACTACAATGATGACTATCACAGTTACTGCAAAAATATTTACAACACTGGGGCTATTTAGAGGAAACAGCATCTACTTTGAAGGAAGCAAGGACTATTATCAAAAAAGAAATGCCGCTACTGTTCTGCTGCAACCTTGGTTTGCCAGATGGTTCCGGACTGGATTTTTTGGATGAGGTGCGGATCATAGATAAGGATATTCCTTTCCTCTTGACATCATGCTCCGACAAATAGGACTACGAACAGGAGGATATGCAGTGGGGCGACGTTTTGCATGGACAATATGAAAGAGTTCCTGCTACAAGACAAACTGGTGGAATATGCCTACTGGCAGTTATCCGGTGAACTATCCTCGACTTTTCACAAACTGATTTTTGTCCATACGGAGGACACAAGTGCTGGAGTGCTGTAAGCGGCTAGTTACAAAAGAGATTTGATCTGATTTTAGTAAAGATAATGGGAGCGGTAATAGATAGGCTTTTCAAAGATGAGGAAATCGAGTTGATTTTATGTGATCTGGAACTACCGGATGGCACAGCACTGGGTTTGCTTCATGCAATGCGACAAATAGCTGAGATGTTTCAGATAAAAAATTCCTCTCCTCATTTTCTACCGTTCTTTATCCTCGCTGGGGACAACTACATTACCATGGAATATCAATGCAGAGATGAAGGTATGGACGACTATATCACTGCATCAGTGAATATACCGGAGCTGATTCAGAGAGTTCTGTTTTTTGTTGAATGAAACGAGCTTACATATTCAACCATCTGTCTACACAGCGGGGAAAAGAAAAAATCGCTGACAGGCAGAGGATTTCGTGAGCCTTCCTGTATTATTGACTGAAACGGCAGTTTTGAGTAGATCAAGGCCACTGTTTCTTTTTGCTTCGACAACCTCTGTACCGTGTTCTGGAATGGCGGATTTAGGAGGGAGACACCATGTCAATTTATCTTTTTCATAATGGCCATGAGTTACACCAATTTTAAAAAGCCTTGCCTCTTCTCCAGGAAAGTATGATTATAAATCAGTATTATCACTTCATCTAGATCAGCAGAATAATAGGTATTTTTGCTGCGTTGGTTTCCTATTATTGGGAGCTGGCGCTTTTTTGTGAAAGCACCTGAAGTATGCCGATGTAGCTTTACGATTCCTTTTGATTCACCTATCAACTGCCCGTGAATCTAAATGGAGGTACATAATGAAAAAAGTCAATCTTCGGGACTTATATTCCGATGTTTATAAAACCGATCACTTTGTAGAAGTAACAGAAGATGTGTTGGAGACGATCCGTGCCGATTAACGTGCGGAAGCTGCATATAACCAGAGGATGTATCGCTATAAGGTGCATTATTTCTTATACTGTGACAACGGCATTAAGAATGCGATTCTGCTGAAAACCAAGACGTCGGAAATGCTCATGGAGAAAAAGTAGCTACGGGAGCAGCTCTATGACGCAGTGATGAGTCTGCCGGAGAAACAGGCTAAGCGGATCTATGCCCAGTATTACTTGGGTATGCGTGTGAACGAGATCGTCGCAGCAGAGGGTGTAGACCCAAGCCGTGTCCGTGACAGCATTCGTCGTGGTCTTAAACAGCTGACAAAATATTTTTGATAAAGTTTCGTTTGAAGTTCCTGTTTTTTGCCCTTTTTGTCAGTGCTTATAAGAATGACAAGTTTTACTTCTTCAACAGCACTTTGATAATTTCATAGACAACATAACAGATACATAACCTGTGTACGAGCGAGTGTGGAATGCCGAGAAGGTGATGAACATAGGTGGTTCGGAGCGATTTACGATTTCACAAAGCAGATGGTGGTAGATCCGGCACGGGGGCTTAATGATACTTCCTCGCGTCTTCCTAAAGACTTGGGGGGAACCTTGTGGCGTACGAGTAAAACGACGCTGCGGAGTTATGACAACTGTGCCAGCGGAGAGCTGTTATGTTCCCATCGTCAGGGGTTCATGGAAAATGTGGCGAGGATTAAATCGCATTAAAATAGGAAGCGATTACTTGTTTTCTATTCAAAATCAGATATCACTTATTTTATTACTTACAGCAAAGGAGAACCGCTTGCATATTCACAGTTTCAAAGGGTATGGAGTATGTAGTTGTCCGATCCACTAAGTCTCGGAACTGCTATAAGTATACAAATGAGGAGAGTATCAAATATACGGTAGATTTTGATGTAACATCGCATCAGCTGCGGCACACTTACATCACCAATCTTCTTTATGCAGGAGTGGACCCTAAGACGGTTCAGTATCTTGCAGGACATAAAAACAGCAAAACAACTATGAATATCTACGCAAAGGTGAAATACAATAAGCCAGAGGAGCTTTTTGATGTAATAAATGATGCGCTACATCAGAGGGCTTCTGATTAAAAAGGCACCTATTTTTATGGTTAAGGAATAGGACAACCGGGAAGCAAAAGGGTAAAAAAGCCCAGAATATCAGGGAAAAACAGCAATCAAAGAATTTCAATATGGTTTAAAGAAAGCAAGAAAAGCTCCTTAGTTCTCAAAAAGATAGTTTTCAAAAGTTTAAACATTTTTGGTTGGACTTTTTTTATTTACATAAAATTAAATTAAAATGTGAAACATAAAAGTGAGGAAAATTTTAATTAAGGGGTTTTATAAAATGAGGATATTTAAATTAATGACTGTCACGCTTCTTAGTGTATTTCTATGTTTCTTAATTGGATTTAACGCTAATGGGAAGGAAAAAGGAAAAATTATATTAATAGATCCAGGACATGGTGGAATTGATGGTGGAGCAGTTTCTCCTTCAAATACTTTGGAAAAAGATCTGAATCTTGAAATATCTCTAAAATTAAAGGAAATGCTAGATAAAGAAGGATATAAAGTTTTTATGACACGAAATGAGGACATTTCTCTTTCAGAAAATTCAAATGTTAAACAAAAGAAGCGAGAGGATTTAAATAAGAGATGTTCCATGAAAAGGGAAGTAAAATGCGATATTTTTATGAGCATACATATAAATAAGTTTAATGATCCATCAGTAAGTGGTTCTCAGGTTTGGTATCCTATAAATAGCGAAGAGAGTAAAAGATTATCTGACTGTCTCTACAATAGTTTGGTAAAAAATTTAAATCATAAGAGCAATAGAAAACCAAAAGGAGTTAAGGATGAATATGTAATTTTAAGAGATGGATATGAAAAAGCATCTGTTATAGTTGAATGTGGTTTTACTTCAACTAAAAAAGAGGAACAAAAATTAAAATCTAATGAATCTCCACTGGAAATGTGCAGAAC
>JAHHTO010000094.1 GCA_020024595.1 Schaedlerella sp. | reverse complement strand
CGTCTCCGACGTCAGCACACGCCCTTCATATTCCACTGTTTCTCCCTTCTGCAAATGTTTCCAATACATCTGTGGAATTTCCAATGCTTTTGCACGTTCCGGGTCAAATTTTCCAGCACGATCGATCTCTATTGTATATCCATAACAAAGCACATTATGGTTCACTCGAAATGCCTTTAAACGATATCCGTTCATTTCAAAAATTTGTTCTGCACCTTCAATTTCTCTAAATTGAAGAGGAAACGGTAATTCCGGTGCTATAACGCGAAGCGCATTCACCACCCGTTCCAGCCCTTTCGGTCCGATCAAAGTAAGCGGCTCTCTTCGGTCTGCATTTCCCATGGTAAGGAGCAGACCAGGAAGTCCGCTGATATGGTCACCATGATAATGTGTAAAACAAATCACATCGATCGGTTTAAAACTCCATCCTTTTTCTTTAATTGCAATCTGCGTCCCTTCTCCACAATCGATAAGCAGACTGCTGCCATTGTACCTTGTCAACAGCGAAGTCAGCCAGCGATACGGCAGCGGCATCATCCCTCCGCAGCCAAGCAAACAAACATCTAACATATTATCCCTCTATTTCTGCCGGTATTTGAAAGCCACAAAGCAGCGCATCATAGCATTCCTCACACAGATCAAACGAGTGCCTTTCTCCATCTTTTCCAGAGAAATATCCCCACCTATAATCCACATGGAATACCCCTTCCGCCTCACGTCCATTCACTACCGAAATCTCTTTTCCACATTGATTGCAGATAATTTTCTGCACATTTTTAATTTCTTTTGTTCCCTTCTGATACTGACGCATCTTGTTCCCTCCTGTAGATTTCCCTTACTGAAACATATCTTTGCACTTCTATTATATCAATCAGCTTTCCTCATTCCCAGTGGAAACTCATACCATCATCACACTTGATACAGAGACCTTTATTCACTCTTTTCGTTCTTCTATCTCAAGTTCACGGCTCATCAGAATTGCGTCCTCTTCCGGACTCTCATAGAACCCCGGACGTACTCCATCTTCCTGAAAACCATGTTTTATATAAAATGCTTTTGCACCTCCGTTGCTGCGCCGGACATCCAGAAGAAGTCTGTGAATCCCTTTCTCTATGCCGATTTGTTCCAACGCTTTCATCAATTCACTTCCAACACCTTGCTTTCTGGATTCTTTAAGTACGGCAACTCTGGCAATATCTGCTTCATCCACCGCAACATAAGCAAACAGATACCCGATCAGTTTCCCTGCTTTTTCTGCTGTAAGACAGATTGTTTTTTTATTCTCTAACGTATCCAGAACCGCACGTTCGCTCCACTCATCAGAAAAAGTCTGATGCTCCATTTCTGCAACCGCAGCTGCTTCCTCATATTTCATTTTGCGCACTATTACTTTGGAATTCTTCTCCCGCTCCATGCGTTCCCGCTCCGCCTGTGATACACGAAGATATTCTGGCTGATGTTCTATTGCAGTTTCTATTTTTCCAGCTTTATAATATTGAATGCCGAGTGCTCCGATCACAGATGCACGCTGACGGTTCATATATGCAGGAGCAAATGAATATGGCACTTTCAGTCCATCCGCCAGTGCATTTTCATAAACCGGCACACCATCTCCAAGAAAGACCACCGGTCGTCCATAATTATTCAGACGTCTTATCAACTCATCCACCGAAATCGCCATCTGCATCTTCATCACCTGAAATACCGGCGTGGTCAGGCATGCCCCCTCCTGTTTCCCCGCTCTTCCGGAAAATGTGTACATTCCTGTATAAACCTGATTTCGCCTCGCATCCATAATCGGACATATAATATCTCTACAACCGTAAACATTATACGCCAACCCATCCACTGTCGGAATGTGGATCAATGGTTTTCCAAGTGCCAGTCCAAGCCCTTTCGCAGTTGCAGAACCAATTCGCAGCCCGGTAAAAGAGCCCGGTCCTCCAGCCACTGCAATTGCATCAATGGTTTTCAAGTCTGTTTCTGTCATCTTTACCATCTCATCAATCATCGGCAACAGCGTCTGTGAATGTGTTTTTTTATAATTGACCGTATATTCTGCAATTGTCAGATTGTCTTCTACTATTGCAACCGTCGCGGTCAGTCCTGAGCTATCAATTGCCAGTACCCTCATACTAAGCCTCCAATTTCATGCACGATTCAGCCATGCATATATTTTAAATTATTTTACCTGTTTATTTTTCTTCAACAGTAACTCTGCGATAATCAAATCCCTGCCCCAGATTCTTTTCAATCGTGATCTCCGTACGATGCTCCGGCAGAATTTCCTCAATCAGATTCGCCCACTCGATCAGTGAGACCCCTTCGCCCATAATGTAATCGTCAAACCCAATTTCATCCATTTCTTCCACATCACCGATGCGGTACACATCAAAATGATAAAACGGTATTTGTCCGCTTTCATATACCTGTACAATGGTAAATGTCGGACTGTTGACCGGTTCCTCAATTCCCAATCCCTGGGCAAAGCCCTGTGTAAAAACAGTTTTCCCCACTCCCAGATCTCCGGTCAGTGTAAATACCTGTCCGGGTTTCGCGTTCTTTGCCAGTTCCATCCCTATTCGAAAGGTTTCTTCCGGACTTCTTGTTTCTACTACCATAATATAGCCTCATTTCCGGACTGTCCTATCACATACATCCTCAGTCCGTTCTTAATTTTATCCACTGTTTACGTCATTCTATTTTCTCACAACCTGATTCACTTTGCAAATCATTTCTTTGACAAACTCCAAACAAAACAGTGTCAGCATACAAAGACTTCTCCATTCTTCGTATGCTGACACTGTTTTTTGATCCAAGGTATCACTTATTTTAATTACAGGTACATATCTACTTTCCCTATTCCTTTTAATGATGAAAAAGACGAATTCCAGTAAATGCCATCGCCATATTATACTTGTTACATGCTGCAATCACATTGTCATCTCTTACAGAGCCACCCGGCTGTGCCACGTATGCAACACCACTCTTGTGCGCACGCTCAATATTATCACCAAACGGAAAGAATGCATCTGAGCCAAGAGCAACGCCTGTCAGCTTATCAAGCCATGCACGCTTCTCCTCACGAGTAAACACTTCCGGTTTTACTTTGAACGTATTTTCCCAGACACCGTCTGCCAGCACATCCATGTATTCTTCCCCGATATACAAATCAATTGCGTTATCTCTGTCTGCACGTCCGATACCATCTTTAAACTGAAGTCCAAGCACCTGCGGCGACTGACGCAGCCACCAGTTATCTGCCTTCTGTCCGGCAAGTCGGGTACAGTGGATACGAGACTGCTGACCTGCACCAATACCGATTGCCTGTCCACCTTTCACATAGCATACTGAATTAGACTGTGTATATTTCAGTGTAATCATAGAAATTGCAAGATCCCTCTTTGCATCTTCTGGAATCTCTTTATTCTCTGTCACAACATTCGAAAAGAAATCATCATCAATCTTCAATTCATTTCTTCCCTGTTCAAACGTAATACCAAACACCTCTTTATGTTCTATCGGTGCCGGAACATACTCTGGGTCAATCTGGATCACATTATAATTTCCCTTTTTCTTCTGTTTCAGAAGTTCCAGTGCTTCCTGATCAAACCCCGGTGCAATTACACCATCAGAGACCTCACGCTTGATCAGTTTTGCTGTATCCACATCACACACATCAGACAATGCGATAAAATCTCCAAAAGAAGACATTCTATCCGCACCTCTTGCTCTTGCATATGCACATGCAAGCGGGGACAATTCCCCCAGATCATCCACCCAGTAAATCTTTGCCAATGTATCTGTCAACGGAAGTCCCACCGCTGCACCTGCCGGTGATACATGTTTGAAAGAGGTAGCCGCCGGAAGTCCTGTTGCCTTCTTAAGTTCTGATACCAGCAGCCAACCATTAAACGCATCCAGAAAATTAATGTATCCCGGACGTCCGCACAATACTTTTATCGGAAGGTCGCTTCCATCCTGCATATAGATACGAGATGGTTTCTGATTCGGGTTACACCCATATTTCAATTCCAGTTCTTTCATTTTTCGCACTCCTTTTTCGTGGGATTTTCCAATTATTATTTATTTTTGTTTACGATTCTAGTCTCATATTCCCCTGTCTCAATATCAATATAACGTACAAACAAAGACACTTTATTATCCTCATTTAGATTGTTCCACAGAAGTTCTGTGAATCCATCGATATCATCCGGCACAGAAATCAATTTCGGCTCGCCCTCGAAACTTGGCAACGGATTGCCATCATGCATATATGTATGTATAAAATGTCCCTCGCCTGCCGTTGGATTCTTATATGAAAAGGTATAACGATGACAGCTTTCCGGATTGCCGTTATTGCTCTTTAGAATCGACATCGCATAGTTATACACTCCACTTTCCACATGCATAATCCCTGAAATACGCGGTGTATAATTTGGTGCATCCGGTTCGAACTCTCTGGAACGCAGAGACTGCTCAAATGTCATTTGATTATCCATTCCTTCGTATATAGTATCTGTCTGATCCCCATTCGTTACAATTGTTTTATTGCCAAGCACACGCACCGGGGCATAAATAATCAGACTGGGATCTGTCAACTTGGATGGGTCGAACGCCTGAGTACGAATTCCTTCTCCCTCTTTCACAAACACTCGATTACGACTGTTCTCACTACGGCCCATAATAAAATATGCAGTCACTGCCTTGGTTCCGTCTGCGCTTTTCCCAATGATAATTCCTCTCCCCGGATATGCATTGTTTTTCAATTCCTGTTCAATGGATAACATATTCATAGATAGCTCTCCTTTTAAATGAAAACTTAACTTAAGTGATAACCAGCTATCCTCGATTCTTTGCATTTTCAATACACCAAACGATTCGGCCAGTCCTACATACCCATTATAGCTGTCGTTTTTTATAACTTCAACTGAAAAGAATCGTTCTATTCTGTAGTTTTTCTAATGAAAATTGATTAGAACTTCCCGAATCTCTTCTTTTGTCGCTAAATCTTCATGAAATGCCGTTGCACTTCCGGCAGCGACGCCAAGAGAAAGTGCCTCTTTATAATCCGAAGTACTCAGATATCCCGTCAAAAATCCTGCAACCATGGAATCACCTGCACCCACAGAATTGACAACTCTCCCTTTTGGAGCAGAACTTTTTAATACATCTCCCTCTTCAGTAAGCAAAATTGCTCCATCTCCTGCTCTTGATATGAGTACATTTTTAGCTCCCATTTCTTGTAGTTTTTTCCCATAAAAAAGAAGTTCTTCTTCCGTCTCTACACTGCATCGAAAAATCTCTCCAATTTCATGGTGATTTGGCTTGATCAAAAATGGTCGGTACGGTAACACCTCTTTGAGCACTTCTCCTGTTGCATCGACAACAAATCGAACCCCTTTCCCTTGACAATATTCCATGATCTTCCTATAACTGTCACTGGGCATACAATCCGGAACGCTACCAGCCAGAACCAAATAATCTCCCACCGCCAAATCATCTAAACACTCATAAAATTCTTCCAACTCTTTTGCGCCAATCAGCGGACCTTTTCCATTTATTTCTGTTTCTTCTTCTGAATGTAATTTTACATTGGGTCTGCTGAACCCGTTTTTAGCCTCAACAAATCTACAGGTACATCCAAAGTCTTCCATTTTCACGCGGATCATTTGCCCGGTAAAATCCGCGACAAATCCAAGTGCAATACTTTCTTGACCAAGCGCCTTTAACACTCTTGATACATTCAACCCTTTTCCACCCGGAAAAATCGCTTCTCTGGTTGTTCGATTAATTCTGCCCGTCCGAAAAGTCTCTACTGCTGCCACATAATCTAAAGACGGATTCAATGTCACTGTATAAACCATAAACTACCCTCGCTTTTCTTCTGTCTGATTTCCACATCACGTCTTCTCAAATCATACTTTTTAACACCGCCATTTTTTCATAAAACTGTTCATAAAAATCTCTCTGAACATCATAGGGCTTCCGATAGAATACATACAAAAGACTCAACCCCGTCTGCTTTACCATCCCTTCATCACTGCTTCTTCGAACCTCTTCACCGACTTTCTCCAGAAAGTCATGCCAGTCCAATATAAACTGTTCATATTTTTTCAAATTTGGAATCCCCAGCCATTTATTGATTTTTACTTTGGTCCGATGCGTTTTCCTACACTCATAAATCTGATGAAAATAGTAAAAAGTTCCATTTTCATAAATACGACCTAACGGAAACAAGCGACAAAATCCGGGCCGAATATCATGAATCCTACACCTTCCCTCTTCATTTAAGAAAAAACAACGCTCCTGAATTCCTCTCATATTCAAATATGGCAGAATCAATCCATCCACAATGTCTATTCCTATAATTCCTGATGTAACATTTTCACCGGACAAGTCTGAATTCATCAGCTCATCAAAACTACACTGTAACCCCTTTGTCAACTGATAGACATCATATGGATCCAGCAAAATCGAATTTCCCATGCCTGTACAGCATTCCGAACAGCCACTGCAGTCGTCACACCCCATTTTTACCATGTCATTCGATGTATATAATTTCCCGTCAGAGACCTCTTTGAGATCTATCTCTCTCTTCATGTTTTCCCTCCACAGATATTCCGCACTTTTTCATATATTTTATCATAACTCTTCTTACTTACGAATGTCTCTTTGTGTAAATTTTCAGACATCCCCAGTAGCTGCCAATCAGTGCCAGTACAGAAATTACAAATCCGATTCCAAGTAGTTTCCATGATCCCAGTGCAACAATTTTCTCCACCGGTACATTCAGATACGTAATTACATAAGAAAATGCTGCAACTCCTACCATTATCATATAGATTACGGTTCCTATTTTATTGCCCAACCAGTAAAACACAATAGAACTTACCGCAGCTATAAACAATGCTACTACATTCCCCGCCATCCAATATAAAAATCCGGTTTTCATATTCGTCACCCCACATCCAACCACATACCATAACATCAATAAAAAGGAGATAACCGAAACTCCCACTGTAAATAGAAAATTATCGATAAATTTAGCCAATATAATCTCTCTTTTACTGAGCGGATACGTCAACAGAATTTCATCAAACTTTGCCAGCTCATCCTGTTCCATCGAATACTGCAGCACACTCACCGACATCATCGGCAGAGTAACCACAACCAAAAGTAACATCATATATTCTCCCGGTCCCATCAACAATGCCAAAATCCATATCACTCCAAGTCCTATCACGTTATTTGCCAGATTCTTCGGAACACAAAATGAATCATAGAAATCTTTCTTAATAATTCCAAACATTTTACGCCTCTCCTTTCACATAAAACAGCATGATATCTTCGATAGATGCCTTCTCCATCTCCAAATCCTGAAATACATTCAAAATATCTGCTTTGTTCTTCACCAAAACCTTATATTCATATGGCTCTTTCTTAAACGACACAATATCCTCTTCCCGCAGTAACTCAAAAAATTTCTGACCGCAGTGCAAAATCCCATAATTATTCTGGATTTCATCATAGGTCTTCACAAACTGCAACTCTCCCTCATGGATAAATGCAATATAATCTGCCACCTTATCCAGATCACTTGTAATGTGTGATGACAACAACACCGTGTGATTTTCTTCCACAGTAAATTCCCTGATCAGTTCCAAAATCTCATCTCGAAAAATCGGATCCAGTCCACTGGTTGCCTCATCTAAAATCAACAATTTCGGATCGTGACTAAATGCAATGGCGAATTCCAACTTCATCTTCATTCCTTTTGAAAACGTTTTCAGTTTCTTTTCAGCTGGAAGATTAAAGCGTGTCAGATATTCATTATACTTCTCCATATCCCAATTCCGGTAAACTTTCTCCAACATCTTTCCAATAAATTTCGGAGTATACTGTAGACTATAATGACTTGTGTCAAATATCACGGCAATATCTTCTTTTATTTCTTTTTCTTGCCTCCTCATATCCTTTCCAAAAATCATTAGCTGCTCATAATCTGATTTAAGGATTCCCAGTATAGACTGAATCAACGTAGACTTACCCGCTCCGTTTGCGCCAACCAATCCCAGAACTGTTCCTTTCGGAACATTTAACGTAATATTTTTCAAAGAAAAATCTTTGTATTCCTTTGATAAATTCTTGATTTGAATGACATTCTCCATAATATCTCCTTCCACCCTACTCTTGCTCGTCAAACAATAATTCCAACGTTTTTTTCAACATCATCAACGGTACTCCATTCTGCTTTGCAATCTCACTGACCTCACTCAAAAGCTCATCTATTTTCCGTAGGTTCTCTTCTCTGATAAAGTCCTGATTCTGTGCAGAAACAAAAGTCCCCTTTGCCGGAACAGTCACAATAAAACCATCCTTTACAAGGTCATCGTATGCCCGCTGAGTCGTAATCACACTGACATGAAGTTCCTTTGCTAGCTTTCGCATCGATGGCATTGAATCTCCCGGCTTCAGTTCACCACTCATGATCATACCTTTTATCTGAGACGTAATCTGTTCATAAATCGGCTTTGCATTCACATTACTTAAAATAATTTCCATAATCCTATCATCCTGTTCAAATATTTCAGAGAAAGTGATTCCTACACTCTACAGAGAACAGGTAATCATTTTATACAGTGCTAAAAATCAACCTTGCTCTGATATATGCATATATGCTGTACTTAAGCTACAAGTACAGTATATACTATACTGATTATACTGTCAATATATAATATGTACAGTTTTTAAGAACTAATGTAGTGAATCAGACGATATTAAATCTCCAGAACTAGGCTCAGCTCTATGGTATATATGGCAAGCTAAGCCTCCTATACGATGGGAGATTACCGGAATAACTTTAAAATAATCTAAAAACGGACGAAATTCTCGCCCGTTTTTGACATATCTTTATGCAGCTATTAAAACAAGGGTGAATAGCCTATTCCCCAAGACTTTCAACCTTTATTATCATAGAAGAATTCTATTTCCAAACTTTTCTTCGCAGTCTCGCATAAAAACTGCCAGCAGATATTCTACTGGCAGGAAAAATTTATATTTTTCAATTGTCTACTTAACGGGGAGCATATCAATATGCTTACATCAGCTTGAAGGTTTACACAAACTTTGGGATACTTCCCTGTCGTTTTGAGTTGAGCAATCCGAACTAGAAAGGCTATCCACACTCTCTATGATACAGACCACAATCCCTACTGTAACAACGGCATAAGCGAAGGTATCAATCTCAAAGTTATTCTAGACAAAACCGGCAACATCGAAAAGCTAGTAGAAACAGAGGCACAGAACTAGAGCCGTATGTAAAATAATTTTCTTTCAC
>JAHHTO010000093.1 GCA_020024595.1 Schaedlerella sp. | reverse complement strand
ATTTGATGACTTTTATGTAACGGCAGCGGTTACAAAGGGAATGGGAGGCAACGCTACATTCCAAATTTCGTGGACTTGAGCGGAGTGAACAATTTGAAATGGCAGAAAATGTATGTATCATGATATGAACGCACGAATCATTAGGATCCTTACGACGCTGACATTGATGCTTGTCATGGCAGGTGGTGCAGGTGCTACTTAATTGTGTGCTGATGCAGATATGCCTGCATCAGCAGATGTTTTGGCGATGCAAGAAATTGAAGTAAGTTCAGAAGATGTCTTAGAAAAACGCCAAGATGTAAACGGAGAAATGACTTGTTATGCAGGCTCTGCATACAAGATTATCCTTCAATCAACAAACTATGATTATGCGAATGGTGCTTCTTTACGTGTATCATTTGAAGAGAGCGAAGGATGTGAATTACTGGGCGTTTTAGTTGAGCAAAGAGTTAATGGTGATTGGGAAGAGGTATCAGAAGAACGAATTGAGATTGGAGATTCGGCTACATTTGGAGATATCGGATATCTAAACGATTTTCGTATCAGAGTTAGAAGTTTGAGCGAGGAAGGGAGTAATGTTACTCTATATATTAAGTTGAATAATTAAAGTCCATATAAAATTATTTTGTATCTGGATATATTGTGGTACTGTACAAAGTCATGCCACCCCTTTTAGGGGTGGCATGACTTTGCCAAAAAGATGATTTCTATCCTTAAGGGTCTTTCTGTTTTTCGATGGCAAACTATCTGGATATGTGTATAGTATTGGGCTGTTAAAGTGCTGTTCTCATATGAATCATGATGTTGATGGTCGTATCATCATATGCTATATTTATGTTATATAATCAGATAACGTATTGTGACCGGAAGGTGTGTGATTGCGCGATGTTTCGTATTTCTAAAAGGATTGCCAGTGTGCTTGGGGCAATCGCTCTCATTGTACTCGCAGCATATCTGTATTGGAAACCGATTCCAATCGTTCGAGACCCACAAATGAGTGCGATTGATATCGTTAAGGTGCGAAATGCGCAAAATGAACTCATATTGCTCCAAGAATATGACGAAGACAGTATTCTGCAATATCTGGCGACATGTAAGGAACGCAGGATGCTTGAGGATGCAGAACCCTATTCAGCGGATGATGTGGATGTGATGCTTGTTGTGTTTACAGGGGATTCGCTTAAGACAATCCTGTTGGGTGAACTGCATTATACATTTCATGACATGAAATCCATAAAACATGAGATTTTAAATGCAGATGAGGTAAGAGAGAATGTTTTGGAGCTGTTACAGCATGAAACTTCCATATAAGGGGTGATTGTATTGGAAACATTTGGATAAGTTGCAAGATGACTGTTTTTATATGGTATTATTGTAAAAGAGATTTAAAATAGAAAGCTCAGTTTGATTTGATATCGAACTGAGCTTTTTTGCGTGAAGAACAAGTTAGTCAATCATTGTAAGGGCTTATTGCCATGTCAGAAGCTAGTGTTGAATCAACCAATCCGTACTGTATAATAAAGAATGAAACCATTAGATATTGTAGGATATATTTACTTTGCAGTGTCGAATTTTAGGTTATTTTTGTGTTTAGTGTCGTTTTTAATTTGAACTGCGGACGCTATATTGTTTAATTTGTATAATAATATCGTCAAGAGGCGGTATTTTAGTAGGAGGTGCAGGATGAATCAGATCACATCCAAACAACAGATCTATAATTATCTTCAAAAAATATCGCATCAGTGTCAGATCGATTGTCTTTCTGATTTTACAACAATTGCGATCAGTAAAGAACTCAATATCTCTCGATCTTTGACTTCGCAATATTTGAATGAGCTTGTGAAGGATGAAAAGGTAATTAAGATCAGTTCTCGTCCAGTGTATTATCTATCCAGAAGCAGCTTAGAGCAGAACTATCATGTGGTTTTGAAAAGTAGTGAATATCTTTCAATCCAGGAATTGCTGTCAGAATTAAAGCATAGCGCACCGGAATTGAAGGATTTTCAAAAGGCGATCGGCTGCGAAGGTAGCCTTAGCTATCCGATTTCCCAAATAAAGTCGGCGCTTTTATATCCAGATGGATTGCCGATGGTGCTTTATGGAGAAAAGGGTTCTGGCAAGAGATATCTTGTGCGCTGTATGCTTGAGTTTTGTCAAAACAATCTGCAATCAAAACAGCCTTTTCAATTATATATCAAAAAGGCATTGCATCGAGAAACTGCTCAAGAGCAGATGGCAGAATTATTTGGCTATGAACAAAACGGTCAAATACATAAAGGTTTGTTGGAAAAAGCAGAGGGCAGTTTGTTGTGTATCCAAGATGCGATGTATTTATGTGATGTGGTTCAAGAAAAACTGGCTGACTTTATGCGGTATGGTCGCTTCACAAGAGTACATAATGGTGCGGTTCATGTGCAAAGTAAAGTACGAATTATTTTGTGCGTAGAAAAAGATCCACGGTTGGTTCTAAACTCTAATTTATTATTGAATATTCCAATTTTATGTCATATTCCATCTTTGTCAGAGCGGAGTGAAGACGAACGTACACAGTTGGTTGTCCAATTTTTTCAGCAAGAACAGGAGCGCTCCAAGCGTCATATTTTGATTTCTGAAAAGCTAAAGCACTTTTTGGTGGATTATCAGTTTGAAAGTAACATCAATGAACTTCAAAAATCTGTAAAAGCAATCTGTGCAAATGCTTTTAGTGAAGCGCAAGACAAAGAGTATATGGAAGTTCGTATCTACCATTTGCCAATCTATTTATTGCAGCAGATTAGTGTGGAGCGCTACGAAAGAGAGGATGATATCTTTGTTCGCATCGATTCTTTTGAGCGGCATGAGCTTGGCAAAAAAATATTACAAATGTGGGAGCAGATGCTGCAAGCATATTTGGATATGGCGGCAGGTAAATACTCCATATCACACTTTTTTGAGTTGGGTCAAGAGGCGGTCAGACATTATTATGATATTTTGGTTTTTGATGAACCCTATCGGGATGCTCGAATTGATACCATGAAAAATATCGTGATCGATGTGCTGAATGTTGTTAGAAATGCAAAAAATATTATTTTACCTGTAAATTGTGCATATGTTTTGACACGTATGATCCTATCTACTGGGCGCAATACATCTTTATTAAATCAGTGGGAGATTAATCATCAGAAAGATATTTCTGATTGCCTGCAAAAAATGTCCGAGACGCTGGCAGATGAATCTATTATTGCAGGTCAGATCATAAAGCAACTGCAAACGGCGCTCAATGTCCGCCTATCGGATATGAATAAGATATTTCTGATGTTAAATATTCGAATGTACAACAAGGATCTTCGCGCGCAGGATACCGTAGGCATCATCCTGAGTCATGGATATTCGACTGCATCGTCAATTGCAGACGCGGCTAATTCACTTTTGGGGATGTATGTATTCGAGGCAATCGATATGCCGCTGGATATGCCAGTCGATGAGATCAGCCATAAGCTCAATGTGTTTATTGAGAACAATACATATTTAAAGAATATCATCCTTCTGGTTGATATGGGATCTCTGGAGGGGCTGGGAGATGGGATCGCTGATAGCGTGAATGTAGGGGTGATCAATAATATTTCCACTTCCTTGGCGCTTAATATTGGCAATAAGATCATGCAGCATTATAACCTCGAAACCCTGTTAAGCGAAGCCTGTGCCGAAAATCAGTGTCATTATAAAGTTCTGTCACTGGCAAAGAAGGATAAGGCAATCGTATTTACGAATGATGTGGGTGTGGCTGTCAGTGAAAAATTGAGTCACCTGTTTCGGGAGAGTCTGCCGCGGAGTATCGATCTTAAATTCATTGAGTATGACTATAACATCTTGATGAAGAATAAAAAGAGTGACTCACTCTTTCAGAAATATGATGTGGTGCTCATGGTCAAGCCGTATAGCTTAAAACTCAAACGTGTTACCAGTGTTTCGCTGGAAGAAATCATGAGTTTTAAGGACATTGATGTTGTAAACCATGTATTGCAGCCATATCTGGATGAGGAAGAAATTGAGGAGTTCAACCGACGACTGTTAAAGAATTTTTCAATGCAGTCCGTCATGGAAAACCTGACGATTTTGAATGCGCCGAAGTTATTGGATTTTGTAAGTGATTCGGTACAAAATTTACAGCTTCTCATGCAGAAGAAATTCCAGAGCCGGACAATTATTGGTATTTATATTCATGTTTGTTTCCTTGTAGAGCGTGCAGTCACCAAAACAGCCTTTGATAAATGTGAAAACCTGTCAGAGTTTATTGCACTGCATCAGGATTTTATTGAACAAGTGCATCAGAGTTTTGATGTACTGCTGCAGCACTATCATATAGAGATGCCGATTTCCGAAATTGCCTATCTGTATGAGTATATCGCCAATGATGACAGAAAGGTGCAGGGAGAAGATGAGTTTTAGAGATCGAATTTGCGGAATGAACTCACATTACCGATTTTATTCCTTAGAACGTTTTTTTCAAGAAATGCAGAAGCATGCAATTACACAGGCGGAAATCTGGACAGGACCGATGCATTTTTATGTGGATGCCCACAGAAATGATGATATTTCCAGTTTGCTTGCGCTTTCAAAGCAGTATGGAGTTCGAATGATCGGGATCTGTCCTGAACAAACAAATCCAAAGCCCAATCACATTGCATCGCCGACACGGCAAGAAGAAATTTATCGCTACTATTGCCGCATGGTCGATCTTGCATGTGCAGTGAAAGCGCAGCATGTTTTGATTACAAGCGGCTGGGCGTACTATGATGAACCCAAAGAGGACGCCTGGAATCGGTCACTTTCTATGATGTATCGAATCTGTGAATATGCGAAGTCCAAAGATATTTTGATGGCAATGGAGGCATTACAGCCAGATGAATCTGTCCTTGTCAATTCCGTTGCAGATTTGCAGCGCTATTTGAAGGAATTGAATCATCCATCTTTAAAGGTGTGCATTGACTTTGGTGCAATGGCGCGAGCGGAGAATACCATACAAGATTATTTTGATGCTTTTGGCAGTGATATTATTCACACACACTTTGTAGACGGCAATCCAACCGGGCATTTGGCGTGGTCGGATGGCGCACGTGATTTGCAGACAGATCTCGCATGTCTCAGAAAAAACCAGTACAACGGATATTTGTCATTGGAAACAGCAACTTCAAGGTATTATGAAAAGCCTTGGTTGGCAGAAGAAAAAACTTTGACGGCCTTTTCAAAGCTAAGAGGGGAGGAAACCTGAATGAGACATTTTATTTTGTCGAGCCATGGAACATTTTCACAAGGGATCTATAATTCGGTGAAAATTATTATGGGAGAACAGGAAAATGTACATATTATCACCGCTTATGTTGAGGAAGGGCAGGATATCAAAGATCTGGTAGCGCAAACATTGCAGGAGATTCCGCCAGAAGACGAGATCATTGTGTGCACAGATGTCTTTGGTGGAAGCGTAAACAATGAATGGATGAAATATATTGTGCCCAAGAAGCTCCATCTTGTTACGGGGATGAATTTACCGCTTTTGATGAATTTATTCATGCAGGAGGATCAGGATGCGGCAGAAATTATTCGGCAGGGACTGCAGGAAGCCAAAGAAGGAATGATTTATTGTAATGATCTTACGGTAGAATCACAAGAGGAAGATGAATTTTAGGAGGGAAATATATGATTAAATTATGTCGAGTGGATCATCGTTTGCTGCATGGGCAGGTTGCTTTTTCTTGGACCAATGCGGTACAGGCAGACTGTATTTTGGTGGCAAGTGATTCAGTTGTGAATGATGAAATGTGGAAAACCACATTGAAGCTGGGAAAACCGGCGGGGGTCAAGCTGGTCATTAAGAGCATTGCAGATTCGATTCAGGCAATCAACAGCGGTGTTACAGATAAATATAATCTGCTGATTGTGGTTCAAACAATCCATGATGCCTATCGCCTGAGTAAGGAGATTCCGACGATTCGGAGCATTAACCTGGGGGGCTCAAAAAAACAAGAAGGATATCGACAGATCAGTAAAGCAATTTTTGTTGGTGAACAGGATGAGAAAGATATTCAGGCAATGCTGAATAGTGGGTTAGAAGTTGAAATTCGTCAGTTAGCAAGTGAAAGCAGTGTCTCTGTACAAAATGTTTTATAAGAATGAGGCAATCTGAACGAAGGGAGAGAACAAGATGATATTACCTGCAATTTTAATTGGATTGGTTGCGGCTATTGGTGTATTGGGAGACCAGATGGGTTCGCTCTACATTAACCGCCCAATTGTTTTGGCTCCACTCGTTGGGTTGATTCTTGGACATGTAGAAGAATCGATCGTAATTGGGGCTAGTCTGGAATTATTCTTTATGGGTGCTGTCAGTGTGGGCGCATATATCCCACCAGATACCATTGTTGGAGGTGTACTTGCGACTGCTTTTGCACTTTCCACAGGTAAGGGGATTGAAACGGCTGTTACTTTGGCTATGCCAATTGCACTCGTTTCTCAGGCCATCGGAAACTTCTGTAATGTGTTTAATTCTATTATCCTGCGTTGGACAGATCGATATGCAGAAGATGGAAACTACAAGGGTGTTGTGTTTACACATTGGCTCATCGGTCTGATTACGGTCGTTCGTCGATTTTTATTGGTATTCTTTGCGTTTTACTTAGGCAGTGAAGCAGTCGGAAATATGATCAATGCGATTCCAGAGTTTGTGACAAACGGAATGGCAGCCGCTGCTGGTCTGCTGCCTGCACTTGGCTTTGCAATGCTGATGCGCATGACCATCAATAAGCAAAATATCCCATATTATTTCCTGGGATTTGTCCTGGCTGCTTATATGGGTGTTCCTGTACTGGGGGTTGCTATTTTGGGTGTCATTTTGGTACTGGTCAAGTTCAACTTTTTAGATAAGAACGTTGCTGTTGCAGCAGAAGCGGTACAACAGGAGGTGCCAGAAGATGACGACTTCTAATATCACAAAAAAAGATCTGACCAAGATGGCATTTAACCAAGGCTCTCTTGGTATGGAGTTTTCCTGGAACTACGAACGTCAGATGCATATTGCATTTGCGATGATGGTGAATAACAATCTCAAAAAGATCTATGCAAATGATCCAGAGGGATATAAAGAGGCATTAAAGCGCCATGTAGAGTTCTTTAATATCACACCGCAGCTTGCCCCCTTTGTTGGCGGCGTCGTGACCTCTATGGAAGAAATGAAGGCGCGTGGAGAAGTAGAGGACGAAGCGATTTCGAGCATTAAGACAGCGCTTATGGGTCCTTTATCTGGTATTGGCGATTCTATTTTCGTTGGTTGTCTTCGTGTCATTGCGGTGGGTATCGGGATCTCCTTGGCGCAGGCAGGAAATCTTATGGGACCAGTTCTTTATTTCCTGCTGTATAATATCCCATGCTTTATCATCCGATATTTCGGCGCACATTTTGGATATAATATCGGCTTCAACTATCTAAAAAAGATGCAGGAAAATGGTCTGATGGACAAGCTTTTGGCAGCCGCAAGTATCCTTGGTGTCATGGTCATTGGCTGTATGTCAAAAGATATGGTTTGGACGACTCTCAATATCGAGCTGTCCCATGTTGGAGAAACGGTAACCACCTTGCAGTCGATTTTGGATGGTATCATGCCTGGACTCATTGGTCTCGGCGGAACATGGGCATATTTCTTCTTGCTGAAGAAAAAGGTAAACCCCGTGCTTCTGATTTTTGGAACTATGATTATTGGCGTGATCGGTGCATATTTTGGTATCCTTGCAGGCTAAATACAAGCAAGTATCAAGAGATAAAAAATCCATATAAGGTAGTTTGCAGAGCTTTCTACTTTAACGGAAAAGAAAGGAAAGAATATACAATGATTAAGTTTAATGAACAGGCAAAGCTTGATAGTGTAAATGGTGCATTGGCACTCCGCGCACGCATCAATGAGATCGTCGATGAAATCTGCAAAGCGGGATATTCCAACATTTGCTGGCTGGGAATCGGTGGAACATGGGCAAGCGGCATGCAGGCAACTGTCCATATGAAAGAAATGTCTGCCATTGAAACATGGGCAGAAAATGCAGCGGAATATCTGACAACAGGAAATAAGCGAATCCATGAAGGCACTGTAGTTGTCCTTTCCTCTGTAACAGGCAACACAAAGGAAGTTGTGGAGGCTGTCAAAAAGAGCAAGGAAGCTGGCGCGAAGGTCATCGGATTTTTGGACTATGACAAAGCTGCTCTGTTAGATATGATAGATTACAGCATCGTATATCCGGTCAATGAACAGCTCAAGTTCTTCATGGTTGCGGATCGCTTTATGTTCAACAATGGCGAATTCCCAGACTATGAAGATATGTATCAGGAGTTCGATCAGCATCTGGCAGTTGCGCTGGTGGATGTAGAGAAGCAGGCAGAAGAGTTTGCTGTAGCGTATGCAAAAAAGCATTGTGATGATGAAATCCATTACTTTGTCGGTGCTGGAACCCAGTGGGGCGCAACATATTCTTATGCGATGTGTACTTGGGAAGAACAACTGTGGATCAAGACAAAGTCCATTTCTGCGCCAGAGTTTTTTCATGGTATGTTTGAAATTGTGACAAAGCATACACCAATCACCATATATGTGGGAGAAGATGCACAGCGCCCGTTATCGGAAAGGGTTGTGAACTTTATTCCGAATATCTGCGAAAATTACACGGTTGTAGACACCAAAGACTATGAACTCAAGGGAATCAGCGAAAAGTATCGCGGTCATATTTCCCATCTGGTGCTGCGCTGCATCAACAATCGTGTAGATGTACATATGGAAATTGAGACCCGCCATCCAATGGATATCCGTCGTTATTATAGAAGATTGCATTACTAATTGTAAAAATTATTATGACAGCAAGCCCAGTTTGATTTCATATCGAGCTGGGCTTCTTACAATGTATTAAAAGATTGATAAGAGAAAAAGCCATTTTATATAATATTGGGCAGGCAAACAGCGTTTTTATAAAATCTGTGGATTTTAATAAGGAGTGAGTGTGATGAAAAAACGATTGAGCAACATCGTTGTAGTGTTATTGGGTGTTGTGCCTGTCCACTTATTCTGCGAGATGGTATTCTTCCTCTCGAAATCTGATGTATTGTCCCAGCTAGACAGTGTGCGAAATAAAAGGTTCTATTGTAGGAATCCGCTGGGAGACAAATGAAATCAGAGAGTATAACCGCGTACTTTTATTGAATCTGTATCGTTTGGGTTATGTTCATCAGATTCCAGAAGATGGTTATTGGTTTGCAAATTATAATTGGTATGACTGTTATGTTTATGAAATTGTATTGCCATCAGGAGATATTACATTGTATTCTGTTAAGTTTACTTGGAAAGGGTACAAATATATATTTGGTTTATGC
>JAHHTO010000092.1 GCA_020024595.1 Schaedlerella sp. | reverse complement strand
AATTTTATCAGGCATTCCAGAATACGGTGCTTCTGATTATTGTTGTAACAATTTGTACATTTGCGTTTGCACTTATATTTGCGGCAATCTTGACAAGAGAAAAAATCAAAGGACAGAATTTCTTCAGAATTGTGTTCTATATCCCGAATATTTTGTCAGTTGTTGTAATCAGCGCAATTTTCTCAGCGATTTATGATCCGAATCAGGGACTTCTGAATTCATTTCTCAATCTGTTCCGTGGGGCAAAAGGTGCAGAGAATCCCATTCTTTGGTTGGGAGATCAGAAGATCGTTATATACAGTATCGTGATTGCTATGATCTGGCAGGCAATTGGTTATTATATGGTTATGTATATGGCAAGTATGGCAAACGTACCAGAAAGTTTGTATGAGTCAGCCGGTCTGGAGGGAGCAGGGAAGGTAAAACAATTCTTTTCCATCACGCTGCCTTTGATTTGGACGAATATCAGAACTACACTGACATTCTTCATTATTAGTACAATTAACATGAGTTTCCTCTTTGTAAAAGCAATGACAAACGGAGGACCGGATGGGGCATCTAACGTATTCCTGAGTTACATGTATCAGGAGGCATACACGAATTCTTCTTATGGATACGGTATGGCAATCGGTTCTGTTGTATTTATCTTCTCGTTTGCATTGGCCGGCATTTTGAATGTTGTTACAAAGCGTGAAGAAATTGAATTCTAAAGGAGGGAGAAAGATGCGAAGAAAAAATAAAGGGGCAATTCAGGAAACATCCAGATTTGCAAAATTTTTCATTTATATTCCGTTGATCCTCCTGACGATCACGATTATTGTACCGGTGTTCTGGGTGTTTATGGCATCTATCAAGGAGAACGCAGAGTTTTACAGAAATCCGTGGGCACTGCCGCAAGGATTCTATTTTCAAAACTTTGTAGATGCATGGGAAAGTGCAAATATGGGAGCTTATATGTTGAATTCCCTGTTTGTAACAGTAGTAGGTATTTTCCTTCTTGTAATTATCGCACTGCCGGCATCTTATGTACTTGCAAGATTTAAATTCAAATCAAATAAGTTCTGGAATATTTTGTTTATGGCAGGATTGTTCATCAATGTCAATTATATCGTTGTTCCGATTTTCTTGATGCTGAATGATGGAGATGCATTCTTATATAAAGTATTTGGAACTACATTCTTTATGAATAATTTGTTTGTGCTAGCCGTCGTTTATGCGGCAACTGCACTTCCGTTTACCATTTACCTGCTATCTGGTTATTTCAAGAGCTTGGCGAAAGATTACGAAGAAGCTGCATATGTGGATGGAGCGGGATATTTCCGAACGATGGTACAGATTATTATTCCGATGGCAAAGCCAAGTATCGTTACAGTAATCTTATTTAACTTCTTAGCATTCTGGAACGAATATATCATTTCTATGACATTGTTGACGAAACCGGAACTGAAGACATTGCCGGTAGGTCTGATGAATTTGATGGCCGCACAGCGTTCTGCAGTGCAGTATGGAAAAATGTATGCGGGACTTGTGATCGTAATGCTGCCGACGTTGATTCTGTATATGTGTGTACAGAAGAAGCTGACACAGGGGATGACTGTCGGTGGACTAAAAGGTTAAGGAGGAGATACTGTGAGCGAAAAAGGAAAGAAATTATTAATTGGTATTATCATAGCTATTGTGTTCGTTGTATGTGTCGCTCTGGTAATCATTGGTCAGAGAAATATTGGACCGCAGGGACTTCTTATGATGCTTGTGGGACTTGCCGGACTTATTGTTTTGCTGTGGCTGTATAATAGGCAGTATAAGTAGAAAACATGAGATATCGATTGGACTTTAAAGAAAGTATTCGGAGATGGGACGAAGCACTTCCACTTGGAAACGGGCAGATGGGTTCTCTCATTTGGGGAGAGCCACAGGAATTGCGGTTCAGTTTGGATAGGACGGATATATGGGATTTGTCAACACCGATGTATACAGAGAGGGAAGATTTTTGTTATACACATTTGACGGATTTGGCAAAAGCGGGAAAGACAGAAGAAATACGAGAATTGTTTGATGCCCCATATAACTGCCCGACTCCGACTAAGTTGCCGGCGGGAAAGTTGATTTTGAACTTTCCCAATGGCAAAAATGTGCGTTCAGGGTTGGATTTACAGACTGCGGAAGCTGAGTTGGAGATTTGTGGAGAGGTGGAAAGTTGCATATTGCAGTCGATTTGCCATGCGGTGTCGAAGACTGGAATGATACGTGTCGAAGCAGATGCAGAAGTGTTTGGTATTCAATTGCAAAGTCCAAAGTTTGGAAAAGAAGAAGAAAAAGAAGAGATATCCTATTGTCCTGAGGAGCGGGAGATTTCTCAAGGTGGATTGGAAAAGTTGCATTACCGGTCTGTGGTTCGGGGAATGTCAGATGGTAATCCTTCCTTTTTGTGGTTTACGCAGGAAGTGGATGAGAAGTTTTCTTATGGTATTGTTGTCGGTATTTTAAAAAGAGAAGCAGAAACACTTATTTTTTACAGAGTGATAACATCCAGAGATGGAAAAAATTGGCTTGAAGACGCAAAAAGACAAATTGCAGAAGAACTTCAGAATGGATATGAAAAAAATCGGGAAGCGCATAGAAAATGGTGGGCAGATTATTGGAGACAGAGTGCAATTTCTGTTCCGAATGCTCTTTTCGAAAAACAGTGGTATCTGACAAATTATCTGTTTGCCTCATGTTCCAGGAAAGGTTTTTATCCTATGCCGCTGCAGGGTGTATGGACAGCAGATGATGGAAATCTTCCTCCGTGGAAAGGAGATTACCATCATGACTTGAATACACAGTTAAGTTATACACATTTCTACAAAGCAAATCATCTGGAAGAAGGTGAAAGTTTTATAGATTTTCTTTGGGACTCCAGAGCAGCTGCAAAACGATTTGCGGAGAAATTCTATCACACGAAAGGAATTTGTCTTCCGGGTGTGATGACACTTGACGGTCAGCCGCTTGGCGGATGGCCGATGTATTCATTGTCGCCGGTTCATCAGATATGGCTTTGTCAGTCATTTGAATTATATTACCGCTATACAGGTGATAAAGTGTTTTTAAGAGATCGAGCATGGGTCTATTTTGAAGAAACAGCAGAGTGCATTACGGAGCTTTTGGAAGAGAAAAAAGATGGATATTACTACCTTCCGATATCCAGTTCACCAGAAATTCATGATGATGAGAAAGAGTCATGGGTGACACCGAATAGCAATTATGATCTTGCTCTTATGCGTTATCTGTACGGTACGTTGGTACGTTTTTCACATGAATTGAAAAACGGTCAGGCGGACAGATGGCAGAAGATTCTGGACAAGCTTCCGGAGCTGTCTGTAAACGAGAAGCATATTTTGATGATTGCACCAGATGAAAGCCTGAAAGAATCACATCGTCATTTATCAAATGCAATGGCAATCTCTCCTCTTCATTTATATCAGTATGAAACGGAAGAAGAACGTACGGTGATTGACGCAACGATTTTAGATTACGAACGTCTGGGAACCGGAATGTGGGTTGGCTTTTCATTTACATGGATGTCGCATCTGTATGCAATTCAGCGAAATGGGGAAGGGGCTTATGATAAGCTGCGAGCTTTCTGGGAGAACTTTTGTTCAGTGAATGGATTTCATTTAAATGGAGATTATAAGCGACGTGGATATACAACATTTCACTATCGTCCATTTACTTTGGAAGCAAATATGCATGCTGCGGATGCACTGCAGGAAATGCTGTTTCAGATGCAAGATGGCGTGATAGAGTTGTTTCCGGCGATTCCGGAAAGCTGGAAAGAGCAGGAAGTATCATTTGAGCATTTCCGAGGAGAAAAAGGATTACTTGTATCGGCAAAATGTATTTGCGGGAAAGTTTGTGATATCAGGCTTGAGGCAGAATATGAGCAGAGAGTTTTAGTGCGGACAGAAACATTTGAAAAAGAATTTTGTCTGAAAGCAGGAGAGAAGAACTTGATTCGATAGAATCAGTTCTTCTCTCCTGCTTTTCTCCATTCGTTTGGAGTCAACCCCGTTTCTCGTTTAAAAACCTGAGAAAAATAAGATTGCGAAGAAAAACCAACGGCAATAGCTATTTTGGCGATAGAATGGTTCGTGGTTTCAAGCAACTGTTTTGCTTCGTTAATTCGCTTGTTGATCAAGTAGTTGATCGGAGAAGTTCCATTATATTCTTTGAACGAATGTACCAGATAATATTTGTTGAGGTAGGTTAATTCACTTAATTTCTGGAGTGTGATGTTTTCTGTAAAATGTTCGTCAATATATTGTTCTACAAAGCGGCATTCCTTCGTGATTTTTTTAGAAGGTGCAATTGTGATCTTATTGTGCGTACGGCGGATGAGATTTAGTATAAGAGATTCAAGTAGATTTTGACAGATTGTTTCAAAGCCCTCTTCTTTACCATCCACTTCTTTGACGAGCATTTTCAAATAAAATAAAAAATCATCTTTGCAGTTATTGAAATTGTGCAGGCTATAATTATATGTAGTATTCATCACATCGTCTTGGAATATCAGCCCGCTGATTCCTAATACAATGTAGTTCAGCGGATTTTCTGAACTTCCCATTTCTGTATGGGAAACATTCGGGTTTACAATAACCAAGTCATTTTCTGTAACAGGAAATTTTTTATTTTCCACAAGAAAATAACCACTGCCATGAAGTACATAGAACAATTCGGTAAAATGGTGAATATGTTCTGTGCTGTGCCAATCGAGGTCGTAGCAGGCCTGAGTAATATAAAGCAACTGAATATCTAATTTTGTGAATTTAGTTTCTTCAAAACTATAGCGACGATTGCTCATAATATGTGAACTCCTGTATTGTAAAACGTGTGTCGATAAAGTTGCATAGGAATATCTGTATTGGTAATGCTATAAACTTTTCGTTAATGAGGTGATCATTTCCATCAATTCCATGTCTTCACTATTCAGTTTTAAATTAGATTCATAGCTTGTTCCGTCCGGTGTAGTGACAGTAATTTCTATGAGAGTACCATCTCTCAGAGCATTCTTCTCGACGGCCTTGATGAATGCTGGAAACTTGGGATGGTTCTTTCGAAAACGATTGACTGCCTCTTTTGCTTTGTGGATTGCAGTAAGTTGATTAAAATTTAAATTCATGATAGTTCTCCTGTTCATTAGTTGTTGATCGTGTTTCTATAGTATAGCATAAATTCTGCATGTACTGCAAAATAATCATTGGTAATCTCTAGGGAATAAGGTATAATGTAAACAAAATTACAAAGGAGAAATGAGTATGAAACAGGATATGATTGTAATTCTAGACTTGGGAAGTACAGAAAATACTGTGTTGGCAAGAGAGATCAGAGATCTCGGTGTGTACAGTGAGATTCATCCACATGATATTACTGTAGACGAATTGAGAAAGTTGGATAATGTAAAAGGCGTTATTTTAAATGGCGGTGAGAACAGAATCGTAGATGGCGTTGCAGTCGAAGTGTCAGATACAATTTTTGATTGTGGTTATCCTGTGATTGCGATCGATCATCCGACTGCAAAGTGTGAGACGAAGCTGGATAAGCTTCCGGACAAAGATGCCTTGAGCGAATTTCTGTTCGAACAGTGCAAGGCAGAAGCAAACTGGAACATGAAGAACTTTATTGAAGACCAAGTAGAACTGGTTCGGCAGCAGGTTGGTGACAGAAAGGTATTACTGGCTCTTTCAGGAGGGGTGGACTCTTCTGTTGTAGCAGCACTTTTGCTAAAAGCGATCGGACAGCAGCTTGTCTGCGTTCATGTGAATCACGGATTGATGCGGAAGAATGAGTCTGAAAGCGTTTTGGAAGTGTTTAAGAATCAGCTACATGCGAATCTGATCTATGTAGATGCAACCGAACGATTTTTAGGAAAGCTGGAAAATGTTGCTGATCCAGAAGAAAAACGTAAAATTATTGGCGGAGAGTTTATTCGCGTTTTTGAGGAAGAAGCAAGAAAGCTGGATGGAATTGATTTCCTTGGACAGGGAACTATTTATCCGGATATCATTGAGAGCGGAACAAAGACAGCTAAAATGGTAAAATCTCATCATAATGTAGGAGGACTGCCGGAAGATCTCCAGTTCGAACTGGTAGAACCACTTAAACAGTTGTTCAAGGATGAAGTTCGTGCATGTGGAATTGAACTGGGATTACCGGAAAATATGGTATATCGCCAACCGTTTCCAGGACCGGGGCTAGGGGTAAGATGCCTTGGCGCAATTACGAGAGAACGTCTGGAAGCAGTGCGTGAATCGGATGCAATTCTCAGAGAAGAGTTTGAAAAAGCCGGATTGGATAAAAAGGTATGGCAGTATTTCACAGTAGTACCGGATTTCAAGTCCGTTGGAATGAAGAACCATGCAAGATGTTTTGAATATATGGTGATTATTCGTGCTGTTAATACAATAGATGCAATGACAGCGTCTATTGAACGGTTGGATTGGGAAGTGTTGGATAAGATTACACAGAGAATTCTCGCAGAAGTGGAGCATGTCAACAGAGTGTGTTATGATATGAGTCCAAAGCCGCCGGCGACAATTGAGTTTGAATAGTAGAGTAAAGCCCACAATCCCAGTATTTATGCGGGGTTGCGGGCTTTTTCTATGTGTCGTGACAATCAAATGACAATAATTAGTATTTATTTAGAGAGTTTAGACTTCTTTTTTAGCAGTTTTTCTTGACGATCTTGAAATTCATTTGTTTGAGACAACATTTCTATAGAAGTATAATAGTTAACAGCTTGTTCGCAAATATTTATTGCGGAATCGAAATCTTTTGCGTTTTCATAAATTATAGCCAAACGTTTAAAAGCTGGTATTGTTCCATCGAACACTGTGATTTTGTTCAATTCATTTTGCTTTTCAGTCTTAGAAAGGAAAAACATATCATTAATTCTTTTTTCTTCTTCTTTGAGATAACTATTTTGCATTTTTGCAAGATTAGAAATATCTTCTAAACAGTATTTTATACATAGCTCCAAATATTTATCATCAATGGCTCGATATTTGTAATAAAAATTTTGAAGGGCAATTAAGGCAAAATGTTGATCAGTTGAACCAATTTTAGCTTTTTGGTAATCTGAAAGTAAAAGAGTTTCTTGAGAAGTATCAAAAGAGAGTACTTCCTTAGAAAGTTTTTTGGGTGTGGCTTTTTTTTCTGGTGCAGTTCCTTTTTTTCGCAGTTCAGCTAATTTAGATTTAACCTCTTCATGGGTCTTTTCTAATAAGAAATAGATATCTTTTTTAAATTTGAATGAAGTTAAAATTTGTGGAACCTCAATATCCCTATCTCGAATAGAAATGTTTGCAAAAATAGGAATTTTCTGTTTAGGAAGCTTATTGAATTCAGCTTTGGTTAATAATTTTTCGCATGGAATTTCATTTCCGTTATATTTTGCTCTTATATTTTCGGTTAAAATTTCAGAGAACATATCAGGATAGTTTTTTATGTAAGTTGTTTTTGTAAATTCAAAAGATTTTGCAAGGCGTATTATCTCGGGTACTGTTAATGAAAGGTTTAAACAGTATTTGCATAAAAGGAAGAGATTATCAGAAAAACTGTATTCGTGTTCTTTGTCTAATGAATTCATAAACTTCATTACAAGGTCTGCTCTTTGACGTACGAGACAAGTTAAAATAATAGCATTTGCAGAGTAGGATTGAAAGGAAGCGTTGGTATGTATATCTCTTAGTTTAAGAAGAATATTTATAACTTCTTCGTATTTATCTGTTAATAAGTAACGTTCCAAGCCATAATATAAAATAAAAACATAACCTATATCAATAGAGGAATCATACGGATTAGCAAGTAGCTTCCAATACATACCTCGTTGTGCAGGAGAAAGTTCTTTATAAACTGGAAAATAGGGTGGTCTTTCAACGGAGACAGTATTTGTGGCTATAGGAAGATTAGTAAATATCAAACTAGGCTCTTCTTGAAGACCGAAGGAAAAGGTAAATGTAATGCCGTTGATAGTTACTTTTTGAGAATTATTCTGTTGCGGTATATAGTTTTTCATCTTACCATCGCCAATCCAAACGTAATTTTGTATGTCCGGATGTATATTAAGTAAAATGGAGTTTGAGAGTGTCGACTTTTGTGGTGCTAGAGCAGTTAAATCTATTTTAGATTCTTTTTTCTGATTATTGAATAGTTTGCTAAAAAATCCCATAACATATCCCCTTATAATTTATATCTATTTTTCCAATTTAAGTATTCCTCTTCAGTAATTTCTTCATTTCTGTATTTCTGATACATATCTGCCCATTCACCAACTTGATCCAGCATATTTAATGAATCATGCCCTTTATCCTTAAACATCAGTTGAGGTACCCCGGATTCATCTCTGTAGGCATGCAGCCCATACTGGTCTTCTAATGCGAAAAGAGAATGCATAACACTTATATAGGTGTCAAAGTTTGGATCGGACAATGCGAATGGGCTGATTTTTAATGCATTGGCAATTTTTTCTAATTGATGCTGGGAAGCGGTGCGGTTCCCAAGTTCATAATTTCTTACAGCTGACTCACTCAGTCCTGCCTTTATAGCCAATTCTTTTTGGGTATATCCTTGTTCTAACCGATATTTTCTGATTTTATCTCCAACAGTCATATTTAATCGCTCCTTCACAATTCTTGTCTCTTATTATAACATAAACAGTTCAAAAATGAAATACAAAAAAAACCGTTCAATATTGAAATCATTCTGTTTACAGTTCAAAAATGAAATGTTATAATACAAGTGCACAGTTCGAAAATGAATTGATAGAATTTATAAAAAGGGAAAGGAGGAAGAAAATATGGCGAGTAAATTATTTATCTCAGCAAAAGAAGTTGCCTGGGAATTAGAAGTATCTGATTCCTTTGCGTATCGTCTGGTACGCAAGCTAAACGATGAACTGGAAAAACAGGGATTTGTAGTTGTTAAGGGCAAAATTAGCCGTAAATATTTTGAAGAACGTGTTTATGGCATGAGCGAAACAAAATAATGTGGGAGTTCAAGAAAGAAGGTGAAAATAAATGGCAATTATTAAAACAAAAAGACCAATACTTATGAAGTTCGTACCTATTATAAGGATTGGACAGGTACCAGAAAGCAAAAGACAAAGAGAGGATTTAAGCGCAAAAGTGATGCGCAAGACTGGGAGAGGGCGTTCAAATTAAAGGAAAATAGAAGTCTGGATATGACATTCGGAGATTTTGTGGATATTTATCTGAACGATATTAAATCCAGGATTAAATATAATACCTGGCTGACTAAAAAGCACATTGTCGATAAGAAAATTCTTTCGTATTTTGCAGACAGAAAGCTGCAGGAGATCAAGACGGCAGATATCCGTCAGTGGCAGAACATGATTATGAATCATAGAGACGCCAACGGAAATGGATATTCGCAGGTATATCTTAAGACAATCCACAATCAAGAGCTAATATGTAAAGGGTGGTTTCTGCCACCGAATACATATGGCTGCGGCTCATTTGTGGTGAATGGAACAGCAGTTATAGGAAAGGAGTCAAAATA
>JAHHTO010000091.1 GCA_020024595.1 Schaedlerella sp. | reverse complement strand
GGAGAGCGCCTGCCTTGCAAGCAGGAGGTCACGAGTTCGAATCTCGTATTCTCCATTTTGGAATCCGAACTTTTCAGAGTTCGGATTTTTTTTATAAAAATGGAGAATTTCTGGTATTAAAAAAAGTGTGCATAGCACACTTTTTTAATAAATTGATTTATTTTGTTCCGAAAATGCGGTCTCCTGCATCGCCGAGGCCCGGGCAGATGTATGCATTGCTATTCAGCTCACGATCGATATGACCAACATAAATCTGGATATCCGGATGCGCTTCTTGTAGACGTTTGATTCCCTCAGGAGCAGCAATGATGGACATGAATTTGATTTTCTTTCCACCATATTGTTTGATAAAATCTACAGCAGCAATAGCAGAACCTCCGGTTGCCAGCATTGGATCGGTAACAACGATCAAACGCTCGGAAATCGGTTTTGGCAGTTTGCAGTAATATTCGTGCGGTTCGTGAGTTTCTTCGTCACGATACAAACCGATGTGTCCAATCTTGGCAGTTGGAACCAGTGCTTGAATCCCGTTTACCATACCGAGACCTGCACGTAGAATCGGTACAATTGCCAAATTCTTGCCATCAATGACCGGGGTCATACAGGTTTCAATCGGGGTTTCCACTTCCACATCTTTCAACGGGAGGTCTTTTAGTGCTTCATATCCCATTAACATGGCAATTTCTTCTACGAGAGAACGAAACTCTGCAGTTCCGGTGCACTTGTCGCGCAGACGGGAAATTTTATGCTGGATTAGCGGATGTGTCAGTTCAATTACGTTATTCATAGATATTCTCCTCGTTTGTGAAATAGTATTTGTTTTCAGTGCCTTCACTATACCACACTATACCATAAAATATTTGAAAAGTAAAAATAATAAGAGTGTTATTTTGAATTTGATGTTTTTGTCTTATATATCCTTTGCTAGGTTTGTATGGGAAAAATTCGGGCGATAACTTGATAAAATGAAAAAAGTCCAAAACCGTAAGGTTTTAGACTTTTTAAGAGGCGCAGACCGGATTTGAACCGGTGAATCAGGGTGTTGCAGACCCACGCCTTACCACTTGGCTACTGCGCCTTAATGACTCCAACGGGAATCGAACCCGTGTTACCGCCGTGAAAGGGCGATGTCTTAACCGCTTGACCATGGAGCCATAAGAAGATATTTGGTCTCTGTTCAAGCAGTGACCGTTAATTATAATATCATACTTAAAAAATAATTGCAAGCCTTTTTTGAAAGTATATGAAAAAATTAATTTATTATGCATAAAAAGTTGAATTTAAATAGTTGAAGGTGTAGCCTTGAGAAAAGGGGTTACACCTTTTCTTTTTTTGATGAATAAAAGAACCAGGGGGATTTTATGAAGATACAATATCGAATACGGGATCACTTGATCGAGATCGTAAGATGTTTTGGAATAGACTCGAAGGTAGTGCTGCCGGACACAGTCAATGGATTTCCGGTGTGTTCTGTGGCAGCTTACGCCTTTTCTTCCAGAAAGAGAGTGGAAGAGGAGGATGTTCAGGAGTATGACACGGAAGACGCTTTTTTGATGAATGGAGAAGAGTATTTGCTCGCAGGAAACAAAATTGAGGAAATTGTCTTTCCGAATACGGTGAAGGAAATTGGTAATTATATTTTTTATGGGTGCAAAGAACTGAAAAAACTAGAATTTTCAGATACACTGACGCAAATTGGGAGCGGTGCCTTTACCGGATGTGGGAAGCTGAAGTATCTGAATGTGCATCTGCTAAAGGGAAAAAAGTCTTGTGTAAAAGAGATTCTTGGAGAATTATGGCAGCGGATAGATGTGACGTTTTTTGATGAGACGAAGAACGGGGAATCCTTATCCAATCCTGCAAAGCGGACGATACAGCTGGTGTTTCCGGAACATTATGAGGAAGCGGTGGAGAATACTCCTGCAAGAATTTTGTTTACACAGCATCATGGGACGGGAAATCATTACCGACAGTGTTTTTATGATAAGGAGATGGATTATCGGAAATATGATGAATTGTTCGGGCTTGCGGTAGCACAAGATAAACAAGAGGTGCTGGTAGATTTGGTGTTCTGCAGATTGGGATTTCCGTATGAATTGACAGAAAGGCATGAAAAGGTATACGATGAATACATTCGGGGGAATCTGGAGGAAGTTGTCCGATATTTCGTGGAGCAGGATGATTTGGAACGATTGATGTTGATCTCTGAAAGAGGCTTGTGGAGTGAACCGGCGCTCCATCAAGCGATACAGATTGCTTCGGCAGCAAGAAACACAGAAATTACAGGGGTTCTGATGGATGAACTGCATCGGTTGTTCCCGAAGAAAGTTCAGGGGATAGCAAGAAGAAAGAAGAGATTCGAACTGTAGAAGTTTTTGAGAAAAGTGTAAGTGAGAGTAGAATATGGAGAAAAAGCGTGAGATAGAAAATGTGGCTGTGCGGCTGGATATCATTGGACAGAAAATTCTAAGAGCAGCCCGGGATGAACTGTATGTGGGAATGCGTTTTCTGGATGTGGCGCTAAGTAGTTTTATCTATCAGATGGATATGGAAATCCATCTGTTTGGCACGGATGGAGCTTTGATTTATTTTCAGCCGCGAGACCTTGGCGGCTTGTACCGCCAAAATCGGATTCTGGTGAACAGAGGATATTTGCATATGGTGTACCATTGTCTGTTCCGACATATGCTGAAAATGATACCTGAGATTGAAGTGGCAGAAAAACCGGTGCAGGGAATTGGAGAGCGGTATTGGGATTTGGCTTGTGATATAGCAGTGGAACATTTGATCGATTCAAATGATCATCGCTCGGTACGGTTTTCACGCAGTCTGCTTCGAAGAGAAACTTATCGGAAACTGGAAAAGGGCAAAGTATTGAACGCAGAACAGATTTGTCGACAGCTTCTGGAATGGAAGCTCTCAACAAAAGAACTGGCCCGGTTGGAACAGGAATTCTCTGTGGATGACCATAGGTATTGGGAGAATAAACGTCCGGATAAGAGGCCGCCAAACCCAGAGTTGAATCAAAAGTGGCAGGAGATGAATGAGCAGATAGAAACAGATCTGGAGATGTTTTCAAAGGAAGCATCTGAAAAAAGTGGTGACTTATTAGGGCAGATCGTCATCGAGAACAGAGAAAAACAGGACTATCGAGAATTTTTGCGAAAGTTTGCCGTGCTGCGGGAAGAAGTGGGAGTAGATCCGGATACGTTTGATTATACATTTTATAGTTACGGACTGTCTGTTTATGGTAATATGCCGTTGATCGAGCCACAAGAGACAAAAGAGGTTATAAAAGTACAGGATTTTGCAGTGGTTGTGGACACTTCTATGTCTTGTTCCGGAGAGTTGGTACGGAAATTTCTGGAAACGACTTATGATGCACTGAGTGGGAATGAGAATTTTTTCAAAAAAGTAAATGTACACATTATCCAGTGTGATGAAGCGGTACAGGCAGACGAAAAGATCACATGTGAAGAAGAGTTACACAAATATATGGAAGGTCTTACTTTATATGGTGAGGGTGGAACAGATTTCCGGCCGGCGTTTGAATATGTGGATGAACTTGTGCGAAAAGGTGGGTTTGAAGATTTGCGTGGGCTGATTTATTTTACAGACGGGCATGGAATCTATCCGAAGCAAAGACCGACATATCAGACAGCGTTCGTACTTCCACAGGAGGATTATGCAGATGTGGAAGTGCCTGCGTGGGCGATGAAAGTTGTACTAGAAGAGATGGAATAAAAGAAACGGTTGGGGAATATAAGAAAGGAACGAATATGGATATAAAACGGGCAAAACAGGAAATCGAAGATACGATTGAGGCGTATCTGGCCAAGGATGAATTTGGGGAATATCGGATTCCGGCAATCCGTCAGCGACCGGTACTTTTGATGGGACCGCCGGGAATTGGTAAGACACAGATTATGGAACAGATTGCGAAGGAATGCCAGATTGGGCTTGTCGCATATACGATCACACATCATACGAGGCAGAGTGCTGTGGGACTGCCGTTTATCAAGGAAAAAGTATATGACGGGAAGGTGTTTTCGGTAACAGAATATACAATGAGTGAGATTATTGCGTCTGTTTATGAGAAAATGGAGCAGACGGGGATCCGAGAGGGGATTTTGTTTATTGATGAAATTAACTGTGTGTCAGAAACGTTGGCGCCGACAATGCTGCAGTTTCTGCAAGGAAAGACATTTGGAAATCAAAAGATCCCGAAGGGATGGATTATTGTGGCAGCAGGCAATCCGCCAGAGTATAACAAATCTGTCCGGGATTTTGATGTCGTGACATTAGACCGGTTGAAGAGAATAGATGTAGATGTGAATTTTGAAGTGTGGAAAGAATATGCTTATCGACAGGGAATTCATCCGGCAGTGATTTCTTATCTGGAATTGCGAAAACAGAATTTTTACCGTGTGGAGACAACGGTGGATGGAAAGTTGTTTGCTACAGCACGCGGATGGGAAGATTTATCTCAGCTGATCCAGGCATATGAGATTCTTGGAAAAAGCGTGGATCGGGATGTGGTGTATCAATATATTCAGCATCGGATGATAGCGAAAGATTTTGCGAATTATCTGGAATTATATTATAAATACAGAACAGATTATGGTGTGGAAGATATTCTTGCGGGGAACTGGACGCCGGTGACAGTGCAGAAAGTCCGCAGCGCGGCTCTGGACGAACATTTGAGTATTGTCAGTCTGTTGAATGGCAAGCTAAGTGAATTGTTTCGTAAATGTTATACAGCAGACATCTTTGTAACAAAGCTATATGAATATATGAGATTCTACAAAGAGAATCGGGAGCAGTATACCGCAGAAGAGATCCTTCACAGGGCAGAAGGGGATATGGAAGCTTTGAAAAAAGCAGAACTTCTGACTCGGCGAGATACACAGATGTGGAAACGGGTATTGGAATTTTTTGAAGGGGCTGTCCTGCGTGTCAAAGGGCAGAAGCAGAATGGTAAGACGGCGTATGAGCAAGTGAAGGAGTTCTTTGAACTGGAGACGGAAAAACTGGAACACTTGACAGAACAGACGGCGCAGATGCTGCAAAATGTGTTTGATTTTCTGGAAGCCACGTTCGGGGAAAGTCAGGAAATGGTCTTCTTTATTACGGAATTAAATGCGAATTCTTATAGTATGTGGTTCGTTCAGGAAAATGGGTCGGATTCTTATTATCGTTATAATAAAGGTCTTTTGTTCGATCAATGGCAGAAATCCATTCTGGGTGAAATGGATGCCGTAGAAGAAGGGTTAAACACGGGGATTCATGGGTAGAGCCAGAATCTGCAGAGGATATTGAGGTAGAAAGAGATAAAAATGGAAAATTTGATCTTTAGTTTAAATGCAACGGTTCCGGTTTTTTTGATGATGGTGCTGGGGCTTTTGTTTCGGAAAATCGGATGGATAGAGGAAGCTTTTGCATCAAAAATGAATCAGTTTGTATTTCTTGTTCCATTACCGGTCCTGGTGTTCGAAGATTTGGCAACAGTGGATTTTGCAGAAGTATGGGACACGCGGTTTGTATCGTATTGTTTTGTGGCAACAGTTTTCAGCATTGGGATTGCAGCGGGACTTTCCCTCCTGGAAAAAGACAAAGCAATCCGTGGAGAGTTTATTCAAGTTTCTTACCGGAGCAGTGCAGCGCTCCTGGGTGTTGCATTGATTCAGAATATTTATGGGGATGCAGGGATGGCTCCGCTTATGATGATTGGCAGTGTGCCGCTTTATAATATCATGGCAGTGGTGGTACTTTCCTTCTTTCATCCAGAGAGAAAAGGGCTGAGTGCGGCAGTTCTGAAAAAGACGATGAAAGGAATTGTTACCAATCCGATCATTCTTGCCATTGTAGCCGGACTGTTCTGGTCAGCACTGCAGATTCCGATGCCGCCGATTTTACAGAAAACAGTGTCCGGTATTGGAGGGATGGCAACGCCAATGGGATTGATGGCAATGGGGGCTACTTTTGATTTGAAGAAAGCATTTGCAAAGGCAAAACCGGCAGCGGCTGCAACATTTATGAAACTGGTCGGGTTCTGTGCAATATTTCTGCCAATTGCGGTTGCATTAGGCTTTCGTGAATCAGAACTGGTAGCGATACTTGTAATGCTCGGTTCCGCAACGACGGTGAGCTGTTTCGTTATGGCGAAGAATATGGGGCACGAAGGGGTCTTAAGTTCAAGCGTGGTAATGCTGACAACTTTGTTTAGCGGGTTTACTCTGACAGGGTGGATTTATCTATTGAGGAGTTTTGCACTGATATAGAAAAAATTAAGTTTGTGTAAGGTTCGGGTGAAACTTTGCTTCGATTTCTTTTGTTTTTAGAATGGTATATTTCTGAAAATAAAGGTATAATGAAAATGATTTTGTGAAGAAGGGGGAGTTGACATGAATGTTCGAGAGATGCGAAATGAAGTGCTTGGTGCACGGGTCGTAAAAGCACTGGAAGCAAGAAATATGGAAGCTTATTATGTGAAAACGAAAGAGGAAGCATTGAAGAAAGCACTAGAGTTAATTCCGGAAGGAAGCTCTGTCAGCTGGGGTGGAACAATGTCTGTACGGGAAATCGGCCTGACAGAGGCACTTCACGAAGGGGATTATGTGGTTTATGACCGGGATAAGAAAGAAACCAGGGACGAGAAAGAAGAAGTTGCGCATCAGGCGCTGAATGGTGATTTTTTCTTGGGGAGCGTAAATGCCTTGTCAGAAGATGGAGTGATGGTGAATATTGATGGGAATGGGAATCGCGTAGCAGCGTTTGCATATGGTCCTCAAAATGTTCTTTTGGTCGTAGGGATGAATAAAGTTGTAAAGACTGAGGCGGATGCCATGAGCCGTGCAAGAAATGAGGCAGCACCGATCAATGCACAGAGATTTGGGATTGATACACCGTGTGTGAAAAACGGAAGTTGTTTTGATTGTAAGAAACCGGAATGTATCTGCTGTCAGATCTTGATCACACGTTATTCCAGAACTCCAAAGAGGATGAAAGTGATTCTGGTAGATGAGAACCTGGGATTCTAAGGCACATTAGAAAAGAGAGTGATTGAACGAGTCGGGACAATGATACAAGAAAGAGGCATGGAGGTATGGAATGGCGGATCGTTTTGCAGTGGGAGATAAGATAAGGATGAAGAAACCACATCCTTGCGGGAGTTATGAGTGGGAGGTTTTGCGAGTTGGCGCAGATTTTCGTTTGAAATGCGCAGGCTGTGGACATCAGATCATGGTGCCGAGAAAACGGGTGGAGAAAAACACAAGAGAAATTAAGAAAACGACGGGAAATTTGGAGAACAAATAATAAAAAAGCTTGAAATAATGAAAGACTTGTGTTATCATAATTACCCGTGACATGCTCGTTGGATGAGAAAGATCTGACGGGAGTTTACATTCCTTGTTCCCGGAAAAGCCGGGAGCCAGAGACCAAAAGGAGGTGCGAGACATGAACAAGTATGAATTAGCTGTTGTTGTCAGCGCAAAAATCGAAGACGACGCCAGAGCTGAAGTGATCGAAAAAGTGAAAGCATTAGTAACACGTTTCGGTGGCAATGTGACTGATGTCGATGAATGGGGCAAGAAAAGACTTGCTTACGAAATTCAGAAGATGAACGAAGGATATTACTACTTCATCCACTTCGATGCTGAGGCTACTGTTCCTGGTGAAGTGGAACAGCGTATCCGTATTATGGATAACGTTCTCAGATATTTATGCGTGAAACAGGAAGCATAAAAGAAAGAGGTCTATATGAATAAAGTAGTTTTGGTAGGTCGCTTAACAAGAGACCCGGAAGTTAGATATTCACAGGGCGACAGCTCTACAGCAGTCGCAAGATATACGGTAGCAGTTGACCGCAGATTCAAGAGGGACAATGAACCAACAGCGGATTTTATTCCGTGTGTTGTGTTTGGACGTTCCGCTGAGTTTGCAGAGAAGTACTTCCGCCAAGGGATGCGTGTTTCTGTTTCGGGACGTATTCAGACAGGAAGTTACACGAACAAAGAAGGGGTCCGTGTTTACACAACGGACATCGTTGTAGAAGAACAAGAATTTGCTGAGAGCAGAGCAGAGAGCGAAGCAAACAGAAGTTCTTTTCCGTATTCTGCACAAGGTCAGTCTGCAAATCCGACTCCGGCACCAAGTATGGATGCAGGGGACGGCTTTATGAACATTCCAGATGGAATTGATGAAGAATTACCGTTTAACTAACGTCCAGATGCATTGTAGAAAGATGGAGGTATAGAAAGATGGCTTTTGAAAAGGGAAGCAGACCAGAGGGCGGCTTCAAGAGAAGAGGTCCGGCTCGCAGAAGAAAAAAAGTATGCGTGTTCTGTGGTAAAGAAAATAACGAAATCGATTACAAAGACGTGGCAAAGCTGAAAAAGTATGTTTCTGAGAGAGGAAAAATCCTCCCGAGAAGAATCACAGGAAACTGTGCAAAACATCAGAGAGCTTTGACTGTAGCAATCAAAAGAGCAAGACATATTGCTTTGATGCCATACGTTCAGGACTAATTGAGATTCTAAAAGCTGAGTTCAGTGAAATGCTTCATTGGATTTGGCTTTTTTTATATTATTTTGGCAGAGGTAATAAAAAAAGTGGATCTGCTGTTATATTATGAGGGGGTTTGGTCGATATATTAAAAAGAAAACGGAAGAAAGAGACGAGGGAATATGAACAAAAGAGAAAAGACAGTAACAGGAAAGAATCAAGGAAAAATGAAGCAATCTACTGCGGTCAAGCTCTTGAGCAGTTTGTCTGCGCTGGCGATTGTTCTTGTTTTTTGTATGTTGATTCTTAATATGCGAGCTAGTAATAAGTATGATATTATGACAGAAAAGGGAGATCGTGCTTCAGGATATGTGGAGAGTTTTGTTAATGCATCAGCCTATCTGACAGAGGAAGTGCGGTCTTACGTAGCGACAGGTGATCGCATTCATTATGACAACTATTGGAAGGAAGTTAATACGGATCAGAACCGGGAAAAAGCGGTTGCTGCTTTGCAGAAGACTGGAATCACTGCGGAAGAGAGTGAGTTGATTTCTAAAATCCAGTCCCTGTCGAACGGGCTTGTTCCTATTGAGGATCAGGCGATGAAGATGACGGAGCAGGGGATCAATCCAAAAGCGATTGAACTGGTATATGGCAGTGAGTATGAGAGTACGGTTGATGAGATTAAAGAACTGCAGGATCGACTGACATCGTCCATTTGGGATCGAGCGGAAGCGGATCAAAATCGACTTGGCAAGTTGATAGATCGCACATTCTATTTCACTTTTGCAAGTCTGCTTCTGGTGGCAGTTATCCAGGTGCTCGTTATCTTTTATGTGTTACGACGTATTTTGGCACCACTGTTGTGCATCGAGGAGAATATGCTTCAGATGGCAGAGGGAAATTTGGGTGTCAAGCTCACTGTAAATGAAGATGAAACAGAATTGGGAACGTTGGTCAAAGCGGTTAATAGCACGAAACAAAAGACATTTAGCATTGCTAAGGATCTTGATTATGTTTTGGGAGAGATGTCAAAAGGAAACTTTACAGTAACGTTGAATCATACAGAGCATTAT
>JAHHTO010000090.1 GCA_020024595.1 Schaedlerella sp. | reverse complement strand
ATGTTGTATCTTCACGTTCTGCCCTCCAATCTAAAAAATGTTCATTTTTTATATATCGGCAGATTTGCTTTTTAGTTAAGAGCGGAAACTCAAACCGCATTAAATATTTATATGGCTGCAAAGGGCGTTTCCAATGCAGCCGTGTCGGGCAGTGGCAAAAGCTGCTTAAAATAACAGACAACAAGCCCTCTGAATTTCCAAAACTCAGAAGGTTCGATTTTCTGTGCAAATTTTCAGAAAAATTCCATATATTGCTGGAAAAATGTTGAGATACGGGGCGTTTTTAAGCGAGATCAGGGAACTGTATTCCTGTTGAATTCTACTTTCTATCGTTGAAAAAATTCGTTCTACCCTGATTTTTAAGAAAACAAGTGATAAAAAGTATATCATAAATTTTGTCCTCATGGTGATTTAATTGAAGCCTTTTTAATAATATGATATATTTTATTGTGATACTGAGGGGCACATAATGGCAGAGAGTAATTACATAGTTGCCCTGATGAAGATTCATTAAGCGCTGGCAGAGGACGTAAACGGGTAATGTGATGAAGATAGTATCTTGGAATGTAAATGGACTGAGATCCTGCATGGAAACCGGTTTTGCCCAAACTATTCAGGATCTGGATGCTGATGTTATCTGCATACAAGAAACAAAATGTTCTCCTAAACAGGTTGATCTAAGTATGGACGGCTATACACAGTATTGGCACTCATCACGCAGAAACGGCTACTCTGGTGTGCTTGTCCTCACGAAGTCTGAACCGCTGTCGGTTCGTCTTGGTTTCGGAAATGACAAGTTTGATATTGAGGGTCGTTCAATCACAATCGAGTATGATGATTTTTTCATCATCAATGTGTATATGCCCTTGTCCAAAAGCCGCTTGCAGCGGAGTGAATACCGAAGTGAATGGGACGATTGCCTGCTGAAGTATATGAGCAACTTATCGAAACCCATTATATTGTGTGGAGACTTCAATGTGGCTCACAGCTACATTGATATTTATGAGGAGAACCTACGCAACATAGAAGCACCTCCAGGTTTCAAGGAATCAGAACGTGCTAATTTTGATCGTCTTCTGAATTGCGGATTCATTGACGTATTCCGCCAGAAGAACCCTGGCAAACGGGAATATACATGGTGGTCAAATCGTGGTAAAAAAAGAGAAGAAAATCGCGGATGGCGATTGGACTACTTCCTGGTTCACGCCTCCCTCTACCCCAAAGTATCGAGTATCAGCATCCTGCGAGACATCATGGGATCGGACCATTGCCCAGTCCAACTGGAGATAGAGGCTCAGATATCACTAGATGCTGCAATGGTCAATCGGCGGTTTGCGGATCAGTGGGATGGTATCAACTGGGATGATTATCAAAAAAAGCTGCTCTGTATGCAAATTGCTCTTGCAAAAGCAACGGCGGACCGGGACAGGACCCTTGCCTTTGAAATACAAAACAAAATTCTGACTTCCCCAATTGCGAAAGCACTGGCTGTGCGTCATGTTTCTAATACGGAGTCTGAAGCAGGTGTGGACGGTATTCGTTGGGTATCATCTGCAGAAAAAAGGAAAGCAGTATTGAAGCTGGACGAGGCCACTTTTACCCCTTCTCCCACAAAATCGGTCGTGATATTTGACGGGAGAAAAGACCGACGTATCAACATTCCGACCTATGAAGACAGGGCTATCCAGACACTCATGCGATATGCGTTAGAGCCTGTCGCAGAAACAACTGCTGATCGAAAATCCTTTGGCTTCCGAAAATGCCGTAGTGCCTTTGACGCGATGGCCTATGCAAAAATGACACTGGAGCAGTGCCCAAACCTATGGGTATTTCGAGGAGATGTTAAGTCCTACTACGACACGATTTCCCACCAATGGATTTTTGACCATCTTCCCATGCGGCAAAGCATGAAAAAGCTGCTAAAAGCTGGCTCTCTGGTGAATGGCGAGATTTTTCCTGCAGAGAAGGGGATCAGTCAGGGCAGCGGCCTTTCCCCCATTGTTGGGAATATGGTTTTGGACCGGCTTCAAACACATATTCACAGGACCCTCTACAGCCACACTGCTGTAGAAAACTATGCTTATGGAGATTTGATACGCTTCGCGGATGACTTCATTGTGTATGCTAGGAGCTATGAGGAAGCGCTTATAATACAGGAAAGTGTGAAGCGATTTTTAGCGGAACGTGGGCTGCGCCTCTCTCCTGAAAAGAGCTATATTGTGAAGGCGAGTGATGGCTTTGATTTTTTGGGCTGGCATTTTGAACAGGTTGGTAAGGCATCCCTTGTTACCCCATCCACCCAGAGCATCAAGGAATTTGAAAACCGGATTCAGCAGAAGATACTCTATCACAACAGCAGCATCGAGGACCTGATCCAGTCCGTAAACAAAAGTATCATCGGATATGCAAACTATCATCGAGTTGTCGAAGCAGCAGACACATTCCGACACCTTGATGTGGTCATTCAGGCACTGCTCGTCAAAAAGGTCAAGCAACTTCATCCGCAAAGGCCATGGAAGCAGCTTCAATCAATTTACTGGTATTGTAATGAAAAAGATGAGCGTATTTCCTCGGCTCCCAACCAGAGGAGCCTGCATGTCATACATATGAAGAACATTTCCACCTGCTACCACTATGCGATCAAAACAGACTTCAACTATTACCTTGACACAGATTACTATGCAAGGTTAGAGGAACAAAGAAAAGTTGACCGGCACAGTGGAAGGTACAAAAAGATATGGACATCGCAGGAAGGCAGATGCTATCTCTGTGGGCGGCCTATGCTCTGTGACCAGTTTCTGCGAGTAGTAAAATTTCCGAACATTGGTGAGGTCTACATTCATTCCCGGTGTCGAGACAACCTTTTGGAATATCACATGGATGGAGACTTTGTATCTGGTGTCAATGTGATCACACTCTTGAATGAGGTCGCCTGCCCGCAGGTATCTGTCGAAAAAAGGTATATGGGCTTAAACCAGTTTTTCTGCAAAGAAGATCGTCAGGTCTTTACACTGACTTTTGCAGAAATCCAAGAGACCTTGGGCGATATTCTACCAAGTGGAGCCCACGAAAAAGCCTTTTGGTATGACAGGCACGAGGGTGCGATAGCTCATTGCTGGCTCATAAACGGCTATATCATACAGCGTTTGGACATGGACAGGAAAAAGGTGATCTTCCGAAAGGAAAATCACAGCCTGACTTCTTTTGAAATCCCGGATAAACTATTACAACGTAAAATTCCAAAGAATGCCCAAGATGAACTATCATCCTTTTTTAAATATATTATCCAAAAGTATAAACTGTGAAGTGCAATTGCAAAAGTCAAAACAGACCAGTGCAGAAATTATAAGATGTTCCTGAAAAGGTAGTTGAGTTTCAAAATAGAAGTTGGCAGTACCAATATTTGATCTTATTAAAGGAGACCTGCATGATTTATATGTGGATTTAGGAACATGAGACACGATAGATGAGAGAATTAAAGTCTGCAATTAAAAATTTAGTAGGTATAACGCTGTGGAAAGAACATTATTTGCAGTACAAATGTTATCATCCTGATTTTATAATAGTTATCACTTGTATCAATCTTATTATAGACAGTTTCAGAATCGTTGAAAATACGATTCTGGAACCATCATTCCGTAGGAAACCGGACTTACTCATAAGCGGTAAGCCCGGTTCTTTTTATGCGTAAACCAGTTCGGAGAAAATACTTTCTTCTGCCTGTGCCCTGATTATATGCATGTGCCGCACCCATGCCATCTGATTGGCCGCCCTATCTGGTGTCGAATAGCTTGTAAGAAGCTGCTCCTAAATCAGCTTCAGCCTCCGATGTGCAGCCTTTATACATATCTTCGTTGAGAATATGTCAGTGCATTTAAAATTTGACACTTATTTCTACGATAAAATAAATTCAATGTATGTTAGTCAAAAAGAGACGACACTCAACGAATCCTTGCTTTTAGCAATGAGAAGTATGTCTATTTTCTAAAATATTCCATTTCAGAGGATGAACCCCCAAAAATCGATAAATTCTGCGCCTTTGCATTGTTATTCTGATGTAAACAGTCGAAGCAAAGGAAATGATATGCCATATAATGGGATTTTGAATTGGGGATGGGATATGTTTTACACTAGACTCATACTCAAATATCAGTCAATTCCAAAAATAGAGTGTATCCTACAATGGAATTATAGTACTGATCAAATACTTCCTATTTCTCCTGTTCTGCTTCATTATGCCTTTTTCCGAATATCTAAAGCAGCAGTTTTCATAAGTGTACAGCAAGTTCTGTGCGTTTATGAAAGCTGCTGTTTTGCTTTATCCATTTATTGGAGCACGCATTGTCGTGATCCTCCGATTATATCTGAAAAAATCCAGATATAATTAGGAGGAAACATACATGCGATTTAAAAAAACGCTTCAAATAGTGATAATTCTGTTCAAAATCGCTTTTCGGCTTACCTGGTAACTTCTTTACATCATGCCCGAAACAGGATAATTTCAGAGCGCAGCAGATATCAAAATTTTGAATTGACACTTACTGCAGATGATCTATTTTACATAAGAAAAACGCATACATTGATTTCTGTTAAAAATCCCTCATGCATGGAGGAGATCGAATTTCAAAATGACAAACTGAAGAAGGCTATTGAATTATTAAATGATCGTGAGCGTTTTGTTCTATTCAGTCGGACATTACTAGAACACAGCTTTGATGAAATTGCACAAGATTTGAACCTGAGCTACAAAGGGGTTGCTGCTATTTATTATCGTGCAATCCAAAAAATCAAGAAGAATATGGAGGAAGAAAATGAATTTCAATGAAATCCTGTTGCGAGCCATAGCGTGCAATGAAGATGCTATCCATACGATCCTTGAAATGTATAAACCACTTTTGCTCAAGGACTCCATTGTAAATGATATGTTTGATGAAGACCTCTATCAGGAGCTGTGCATCACTTTATTGAATTGCGTTAGAAGGTTTGAAATATAATAAGGGATTCTGAGAAAGGACTGAGAGCTGTTTAGAACAGCTCTCAGTCCTTAGACCGTCGAAAACCCGGTTTGTGCATCAAGTATGAGCCGGGTTTTCAGCGTGTGGAGGCCAAAAGCGGATCGCAAAGAAATAGGCAATGGTATAATAGGGGGAGAGTGTTAAGATGTAAAAGAGCTGGCAGGGAAATCCCTGCCAGCTCTTTATTCTTAATATAATGTCGAAAAAAACGTCTCAATTTGATACATATTTTCATTGAGATATGGAGAAGCTGTTCTTCTTTATTGTTGGCTATTATCAAGGCCGAGCCGTGTAGTCATTTCCTCTATACTTAGACCGGATTTCTGAGCATTTTTCAAAAGAGCAATCATTTTTTCCTTTTTGGTCATACGATGCTTTTTGGGTGGCTTTGGATTCAGAAGTTTTTCCTTTTGTGCTTTTAAGACTACAATTCTCTGCTGCTGCACTGCAATTTTTTCATCGTATGTAGCAACAGCAGCCTGCTTTTTGTTTTCCAGTTTGGCAATTGTTTCTTCGATTGTTCGAATGTTAAGATCGACTTGAGCAACACGTTCTTCAACAGTGCGGCGAGTGCGTTTCTGTTCCGTATCAGCCATAGGAAATATCCTCCTTTTTTGATGAAATTAGAATACCACAGTAAAGGAAAAATTACAAGAAAAGTCTCAATTTGCACTTGAAAATCAAGTCGAAAAAATGCGTCTCAATTTGAGACGCATTGCAAAAAGATTTAGATAAGAGATCGTAGTGCCTGCTTCCCGGCAGCAGCAATCGTGACAAGGGCTTTGGCCTCAATATCGGTACAGTCAGATAAGAGGACATCCATCTCTTTCATGGAGATATGTTTCGTATGGCACACATTATCCATCATGAGATCATCTAAAGTCACATCCAGTGCGACCGCAATATTGACAAGAGCTGGAAGGCTGAGTTTTGTATTTCCAGTTTCAATATGACTGGTATGTGCCGGGGTGAGGTCTGCAAGCTCAGCCAGACGTTCTTGCGTCATTCCTCTTTCCATACGGAACTTTCGGATACGCTGTCCAATCATCACATAATCAATTTCCATAGTAGTCTTGGCCCTCCTTATTTATATTGTAGGGTCAAATCGACCATGTTATAATACACTATATAATCGCTGTGACCGCAGAATATAAATTTAGAGGAGTGAGAAATTTGGAAAAGACCTGTTGCTTTATTGGACACAGTAATACAAGTGAACGTATTTACCCGTTGTTGGTAAATGCTGTCGAAAAACTTGTTGTAGACTTTGGTGTGACTGATTTTCGGGCAGGAAACTACGGAGCGTTCGACAGAATGGCTGTTCGGGCCATCAACGAAGTTAAAGGCAAATTCCCAAATATCACTGTCTATATTATGCTGCCATACTTGCCTTCACCAGACTATGATCCTCATTTGCCTAAATGCATTGATGGTGCTATCTATCCCGAGGGGATGGAAACAGTCCCCCATAAGGTTGCAATCCCAAGACTGAACCGGATCATGGTGGATGAATCGGCCTACGCTATCGCCTGTGTTAGATTTTCTGCTGGTGGGGCCGCAACTACCTATAAGTATGCACTGAATCGAGAGAAAAAGGGGAAGATGAAGGTTATAAATATTTGGCAAGCCGAAATATGAACCACTCTCGGTGGTTTATAATATTCGGACAGTAACTATATCATTTCCACTTAAATTAGATGTAAAACGTCCCTTGTTGTAAAGCAACGCAATTACAACAAGGGACGTTTTGTTATTGCCTATTTACCAAATGCAGCATAAATAATATTAAAGGAACGGAGTTACACTATGACATTACAAGAATATTCTGCTTTATTATTGGCGATTATCAAGGCCAAACCATATAGCAATTTTGTCTGCACGCAGAGGAATGAGAGCTGCTCTGAACAGCTCTCATTCCTGTTTTCTACTACATCAAGTTGCTATGTCATAAAATTTTGTGTTAGATGAGCCCTTACGAATTGAACCCTCCCCGGAATGCAGACAAAGTATTCCTGATGGCTGAAAGACTATCTTCATCCAAAATCCCTTCAGTCTCTGCATAAGATCGAGTCGGCTGTATTGCAGGACATTGATCATCTATACCTGATTTAACAGGTCTGCAATTTTCAATTTCATGTCGTTCTAAAATCTGCAATACAATTTTTTCGATCAAGTCAATATCTGCAGATGGCGCGGAAGCCACTTCCGGTGTCTCTGAGCAATTGATATAGTGCAGAACTGCACTGGCAATAAATTGAGCCTTATGGCGACCTTGCTTCTCCAAAAGCTCACATACAGTCTGTTGTTGTGGATCATTCGGATTGAACTGTAAGGTGAATCGGCCTGGATTCTTCTTTGTGCTCAAAGTTATCAGCCGCCTCTCTTAGATAATTGATAGAGCAGTTCATATCCTTTTGCGTTGGCTCGAATATCTTCCAGAAACATGGCGTAAGGAATCTTACCCGATTTTTCAATCTGCTTGCGCAGCAGAATGGAACCTCCGCCGACAAAGATGACCGGCTTACTCTTTAGCTCCAATTGATGCTCTCGTAAGGTGCTTAGTAGGTCTGCAATAAATTCCTGTGTCAATCTTTCCACAATCTCCACAACATTTTGTGGTAACTGTACTTCGTGTTCTTCCAAAATGGCGTCGATCTGCTGTTCAGAGAGTAAGATATCCTGTTCAGCACGTACTTTGGACTCGATTTGATTGTAGAGGAGGATCACGCCATTTTCCAGAGAATCGCAGATTGATAGATCCCCTTCTCCATATTTGATCTCTAAATAGTCAGCAGTCATACCTCCAATGTCTAAGACCAAAGCACTGGGAATGTCTTTCAATGTCTGGAACATAGTCAGCGCAGCTGCATAGGACTGGGGATAGCAGCCCACATCGTTGATCTGGATGGCATAGGATTTTCCCGCGTAGGTATAATTGATGATGCCTCGACCTATAAAATACCGCGAGAACTTTTGGTAATTCGCACCATAATAAGCTGGTGGTAGGCCGACTGCCAGCTGCACTGCCGTGACACCATGTCCAGTGAAGTTCGTAGCCTCCAACTCTTCGGCAATGGCTATCAAAGTCAGCACGAAGAATCGCTCATCCTCTGTTTTATCCTTACGGTAAGGAATGCGCCGGTCTGTCACCTGATAATACTTTCCTTTATAGTTGAGAACACGAGAGCCAAAGGGCTTAGACTTACTTTCCACCAATCCGGATGTGAAGGGCGCACAATGAATGGTTTTGATCTGTTTATTTCCGTGGTCAATAGAGATTAACATAGCTCTTGCCTCCTTATACTTTTCTTATACGGACACAATGCGTATTCTTCAACAAAAACGGGAAAATTATTTTAGAAATTTCAAATTTGAAGTAGTCCTGATCTCTACTCTAAATTGAGTAGACAAGAATCTAAAATAATGGTTAGTTCATAATATGCAGAGCAAGACAACTAGAGTTGTATATGATATAATGCTGTTGGGAAAATCAAAGTATGTCCAACCGTTATATTCTTAGAGAGGAGGTTTAGAAATGGAAATCTTTGAATTCTTCCTTTTGCCGGATGCAATATTTGGTACAGGAATCATACTCTATTTTTTGCTAAGGCTATCTCCACAGAAACTGGAGTGTTCACACGGAGATGTTCAAATTGGAGCAATTGATAAACAAATGCTTGTTAATTTATCAAGAGACCAGCGTATATCTGTACGAAAGTTGCTGACTTTGGCAACAATCATATGCACTGTAAGCACAGCTTTTATCGCCATTCTATTTATTAAGACTTTTCTCCTAACCATGGTGAATTTTATTATCTGCCTAGGTATGCAATTGTGCGTTTTCCTATTGATTGGTAGACCATTTTATAAAAAATTTCTATTATCACCAGAGTAAAGAGTAGTTATGTTTGTTAAAATAAACGCCAATGATTTGCGTGATAATTGTGCTGATTACTATGTAAATGGCAGGAAAATAGCTTCGACTTCTTCGCAGCTATGCAAAGATTTAACACGGATCACGCTATATGAAAATCAGCAGCCACGGTATAAACTGATCGAACACAGCCGTATGGAATGGATCTTGTTTAATTGGGCATACCCTTTGTCTTTTTTTCTTCCTTTCTTCCTCAATCCAGTCTATGACATTTATGATGGAACAAAAAAGGTCGGTGCATCTCTGGAAAGATGGTTCAAACCCATTCACAATTTTAGCATCAGAAACGATATTTATAGCGATCATCTCCACAAAAACGAAACTTTCTCCCTGCACAAAAATGGCCAGCAGATTGCCCTCTACATAAAAGATCCATGCCCTTTTTATTCAACCACAGAACAGCAAAGATCCTATTCCATTTGGTATGATGAATCCGTTCCTACATGGATCATCTATATGTTTTGCATTTTTTATGATTGGCTCTTTTTCTCCTGCCACCCAGGGACAAAGAAAATCATGGTTTACAATGACTCCCATATAGAATATACCAAATGGCGTCCAACATTGTGACACACGCCCTAAAAAAACCGGCGGCTTTGAATCAATCAAAGCCGCCGGTTTTGTACGAATAGACTGAGCAGAAAGTAGAGGCAAACCTGTCAGAATCAAATTTTTCTTCTGATTAGCTATGCCTTTCTGCCATAGCAAAGAATTCATCAGGTGTCAGTACTGGGATGCCAAGTTCCTGTGCCTTTTCCAGCTTACTGCCAGCTTTTTCACCGCAGACTAAGTAGTTGGTCTTAGAGGTAACAGAACTGCCTGCATGAG
>JAHHTO010000009.1 GCA_020024595.1 Schaedlerella sp. | reverse complement strand
CATCTGCATTCAGCCCCGCCAATGGTGTTCCACTGAGATCCTTGCCCTCAAAGATATCCGCAGACAATTTCGGCATAAATGCTTCCACACATTTTTTCTCGATCATTTCATCCACAGGCGTAAACTTCATCAATGCCTTTCCCACATGCGGCGCCAGATAAATAACAAGTATCACCGTCAGCACAGAAGATAAAAGTGACAGTCCAATCTTAAAAAACCCTCGTATATATCCCACTACAATACTTACAAGAAATATGACGCTTACAACAATCAATAACCAGTTATCCATTTTTTTCTCCTATATCGCCATATAAATGACACGTAATTCATTTGCACTCATCACAAGGTATTTATTAAAACCGGCGGTCGGAATGACTGCCAGGATATTTGTTTTCAAGTCTCCTTTAAATCTAAACACTCCGGTTTTTGTAATAATACAACATGACGACCCCTCATACAGAATGACTTCATCCCCAACCATCTGCACATTACTGTACTCACCATCAAATGCACGATTCATAATCTGCTTGCCAGATTGATTGTATAATCGCACCTCATAGCCAGACTTTTGTTCATTCAACAGCACAAACCCGATATACTTGTCCGTATGAAAGGAGCTCTTAATCTCCTGACGAATCTGAATCTCCCGTTGCTTCATCGGAACTTGAGCACCTTCATATATAGCAAACGAATGGTCGCCCACTGCAACTGCCGTCGAGTCATTCATATAATAAATCTCAGGAATCACAGAATCCGCATATTCTTCCACCCCAACCTGGCGGTTACTCATTTCTTCACCAGCCGTTCCAAAATTGTAACAAGTTACTTTGGATTTCAGATTCCCTCCATTCGCAGAAAGATATGACACGATCAAGGTAGTTCCATTCGGTGACATTTCCAGTGCAACCGGATACCCGCTGCTGGCCGTTGATACCAGATTTTCCACCAGAACATTCCCGACTGCATCATAGGTAACAATCTGTGGGGCTGATTCATTTTTCAAAATTGCACTGACGATCCCCTGATCAGAAACTGCAAATTTCTCAATCGGAAGGGTTGTCTCTATCTCTCCTTTCAAACCTTTGGCAGTAAAGACCTGAATGGAGTTTCCACCAATATCTCCCACCGCAAATAGATTCTTCTGTAAATCAATATACGGATTTTTAAATTGAGAAGGCTGTATCCACTGCTCCTCATTTTTACGATTTAAAAATGTAACCCCATCCCTGGTGTAACGGACAATTCCTTTTTCAAACGCCACATAATGACTGTTGTCAGCCGTGACTCTCTTATAAGAAGCAGCCCGATAGATCGTATCATAGGAATGATTCGTCACAAGCATCCAGGTACCAGACAGTACCATTGCCGTCAAAAAGATTCTTTCTGTCCATTTTTTTATCCTGCTTTTACGATATCGTTTTGTTTTCTTTTTAATTTCTTCCAGATTCAATGGCCTGACCATCTTTAAATTTGGATTCTTCTTTTGAACCATGTTCTACCCCTTGTTACATTCTATCTCTGCCTTTTCTCGAATAGTATAGCATCATTTTACGGTAATAGCAATTTTTGTCCCACATAAATCAGATTTCCATCTGACAGACCATTCATCTTGCTGATCGCATCTGTATGTGAAAGGTCCCCATACATCTTTTTACTGATCATAGCCAGTGTATCTCCCGATTCCACTACATAGATTCCATCGCCACCATTTTCTCCCTGCATTTTCACACTTTCGTGATTCAGATCATCTCCACCTGCAACGTCACTGATACCATCTTCCTTCTGTCCCTCCACAGACTCCGTTTCTTGCGGCTGAGTTTCTGTCACCTCCTGTTCGTTCTCAATCGCCGCTGTCACGTTTCCGCTTGTTTCCTGAATTGCTTCTTCTTTCTCCTCCGGTTCAGCGGCTGCCTCAATTCCATCAATCGCCGATTTCACCGATTTCATCTTATCATAATTACTCATTGTTACTACACCCATGGCAATCACGAATAACACAAGACAAGCACTCACCGCATGCATCAGATGGCTTGTCCTCTTCTGACTCTGTTGCTCCCCGCGGGCGCGCACAATGCTTCGAAAGTCCTTCGCAGCTCTATCTTCCACAGTTTCCGAGGGACACACCCCATTTTTCTTTCTGGTAGAAATCATATAGTTCTGCATACACGGGTTCTTTTCATAATATGTATAGTGTCCTCCTACTTCCATTAAATCGTTGCATTTATGTACAAAATACATTTCTTCCCGTTCGACCGAATCTTTCAGAATAAAAATCGTATTTTCTTTTGGAAATGACTTTTTATGCAATTTCACAGTACTGCTATCCACCTGAAATACTGCTCCCGGTCGTGCAACAAACCACCCTAGCATCTCCCCATCATCAAAATACTGTTTGCAATCCTCGTATGCCGCCTTCCATGCATTCTCATCCAGAACATATTCCGTCCCTGATAATTTCAGATCATGCATCTGAATTGCACCATATATGTAAACATACTCTTCTTCCTCGCATTGAACCAAATCTCCCACCAGAAATGCTCCAATCGGTGTTTCCACTGCTTTCTCACATAGTTGGGTAAAAAAAGTATCCACATAATCTTCCACATATATTTTCGGAGTATCACTCACATTCCCTATCTGGCGTACGTTTTTTGGTATTTGTCTTTCCATCATACTCACCTCTGCTCAATTTTTCTGATGCCTGCCAAGCATTTCACTTTCGGCATCTCCGATCTCGCAACAAGCATAACACAACAAAAATAGTAGATTTTAGTACATTCTGTCAGGTAAATTCGACAGAATTTCTCTTTGTGACAAAAAAGCGGAGTCAGAATGCGATTTCATTCTTTCTCCGCTTTTTCCCCTTCATTTGTTAACAGATTTCCGCTCCTGCCGGCATATTCTTCTCCGGTGTCATCAGCGCCAGATTCCCTTCTGCATCTTCTGCACAAAGCAGCATCCCCTCAGACAGTACACCTGCCAGCTTTGCCGGTTTTAAGTTCACTAGGACCATTACCTTTTTACCGACCATCTCTTCCGCTGTATAATGCAATTTAATCCCAGATACGATCTGCTTGACCTGACTGCCGATTTTTACCTGAGAACAAAGCAGCTTCTTAGACTTTTTAACCTCTTCACAAGCAATAATCTCACCAACTTGAAACTGCATTTCCCCGAACTGTTCAAATGTAATTTCCGGCTTTGCTTCAAGATCGATCACTGCTTCTTCCACTTCCGCCTCTTCTACTTGAGGATGAAGCTCTTCTACCTTTTTCAGAACTTCTTCCACGTCCAGTCTCTGGAAGAGAATTTCCGGTTTGTCAGTAACATGTCCCCCTCCAAGCTGTTCCAGTATCTTCTTACTCGTAGACGGCATAAAGGATTCCAGAAGAACCGCGCCTGCAGTAATTCCCTGGATCAAATTCCACAACACTGTCTCCAGACGGTCTTTCTGTGCCTCATCCTTTGCCAGTACCCATGGCATTGTTTCATCAATATATTTATTACATCTCTTAAAGAGATTGAAAATTTCCGTCATCGCATCTGCTACACGAAGTTCCTCCATCTTGGCATCCACCACTTTGGGAACATTTTCCATAACAGCTTTCAGATCGGCATCCACCTCATCTGCAACACCTCGATCTGTAACAATTCCGCCAAAATATTTATTGGTCATAGAAACAGTACGGTTTACAAGGTTTCCTAAAGTATTTGCCAGATCAGAGTTCATACGCTCAACCATAAGTTCCCATGAGATGACACCATCATTTTCAAATGGCATCTCATGAAGCACAAAATAGCGCACTGCATCCACACCAAAGAAATCAACCAGTTCATCCGCATACAGAACATTTCCTTTGGACTTGCTCATCTTGCCATCTCCCTGCAGAAGCCACGGATGCCCGAAAATCTGCTTTGGCAGCGGCAAATCCAGTGCCATCAGGAAAATCGGCCAGTAAATTGTATGGAAGCGGATGATATCCTTTCCAATTAGATGCAGATCTGCCGGCCAGTTCTTCTTGAACTGTTCTGTACTCTCACCCTCACAGTTATATCCAATTCCAGTAATGTAATTGGTCAGCGCATCCAGCCATACATACACTACATGCTTATCATCAAAATCTACCGGGATCCCCCATTTAAAAGAAGTTCGAGACACACACAAATCCTGTAATCCCGGAAGCAAAAAGTTATTCATCATCTCATTTTTACGAGAGACAGGCTGAATGAATTCCGGATGGGTATTGATATGCTCAATCAGACGATCTGCATATTTACTCATTTTGAAGAAGTATGCCTCTTCCTTTGCCGGCTGTACTTCACGACCACAATCTGGACATTTCCCATCCACAAGCTGTGACTCTGTAAAGAACGATTCACACGGAGTACAGTACATCCCCTCATAATGTCCTTTGTAAATATCTCCCTGTTCGTAAAGCTTCTTAAAGATCTTCTGTACTTGTTTCTCATGATCAGCATCTGTGGTACGGATAAATTTATCATAAGAAGTATCCATCAAATCCCAGATTCGTTTAATTTCAGCAGCTACATCATCGACAAATTCTTTTGGTGTCACCCCTGCCTCTTCTGCTTTCAGCTCAATCTTCTGTCCATGTTCATCCGTTCCTGTCTGAAAAAATACATCATATCCCTGACTTCTCTTATATCTTGCAATTGCATCTGCCAGCACAACCTCGTACGTATTGCCGATATGCGGCTTACCTGATGTATAGGCAATTGCTGTCGTCATATAGAATTTCTGTTTCTCTGCCATTTTTATCCTCTCCTTTTTCCTCGCACTTCACAACAGTCCGGTCTTTTTCTATCGCCACTCCTGCTCATCCAACATGGTCTTCATCACGATGACCGAATGTTTTCCCATGTTCAATACAACTTCTCCATGTTCCACAATAAACTCATCATATTCCGTTGTATAGCCTCCGTCATAAGAATACATCAATCTCTGCATCTTCCCCTTCAAGGGCACTTCCGCCTTCCAAACCGGAATCGTTACTTCTTTTAGTTCTTTGCTGTTATTCAAAGCAACTATAATCTGCTCTTTCTCCCGAAATCTTCCATAAGTCAGTATGTTATCTGCCCAGCGCAGCATTCGAAGAGAGCCTGTTCGGATTACCGGATTCTCCTTGTGGATCCGAATCATTTCCTTGTGAAACGCCAACATTTCCAGATCCTCCTGCCCCCACGGATAGGTTCTACGGCTATCCGGATCCGTATATCCACAAAGCCCCACTTCATCTCCGTAATACACAGTTGGTGCTCCGACCCATGTCATCTGCACCGCAACCGCTTCTCTCATCACTGCCTGGTTCACACCTTCTGCTGCAGATCGGCTTCCCATCGAATCCACACGTCCCACAATATGGTTGGTACGGGTTAGAAAACGAGAATGATCGTGATTCGACAACTCATTCATCGCAGTCTGCAGAGATGGTGTCATCATACATGCCATATGGTGATTCATGGAACGTACAAAATTGTCTGCATTGCCCCACAAATCCTTCCGCCGTTCATCACTGTGCTTTTCCATGCCGGTCAGAAACCAAGTGAGCGGCTCCATGAATGCGTCATAATTCATGATACTATCCCATTCATCCCCCATCAGCCACTCTGAAGGATCTCCATAGTGCTCCGCCAGAATCAATGCGTCCGGCCGTACACTTTTGACTACTTTGCGGAACTGTTTCCAGAACAAATGATTATATTCATTGGAAAATCCCAGATCTGCCGCCACATCCAGCCTCCAGCCATCTACATTGTATGGAGGAGAAACCCATTTCTTTGCAATCTCCAGAATATAGTTCTCTAATTTAGGCGAGTCCTCATAATCCAGTTTTGGCAAGGTATCGTGTCCCCACCAGCCGTTATAACTCCTGTTATAAGGCCAGGACCCCTCCCTCGTATCTTGAAAATCAAAAAAACTGCGGTATGGACTGTCCGCACTGATAAACGCACCCTTTTCATACCCTTCCTGATACTCATAAATGCGCTCTTTGTCCATCCATTTATTAAATGAGCCACAGTGGTTAAATACGCCGTCAATGATGACCCGCATCCCGCGCCGGTGCATCTCCTCTACAAGCGTTGCAAACAACGCATTGCTAGATTCCAGATTGGCAAGAGCTCCCGTTCGCTTCTGATACATGGTTGCATTCACATTGTCTGACGCTCCCTCCACAAGCAGCTCTCCCCCATCTTCTACAATGATCCCATAGTGCGGATCGATATAGTCATAATCCTGAATATCATATTTGTGATTGGATGGTGATACAAACAGTGGGTTGAAATAAATCACTTCAACCCCCAGTTCCTGTAAATAATCCAATTTGTCCATCACGCCCTGCAGATCACCGCCATAAAACCGCCGCACATCCATTGCCTGCGGAGGACTCATCCAGTCTTGCACCCGTTCACACGGCGCACCAATGTAAAGGTATTCCCTGTCTTGTACATCATTCGTTGTATCTCCGTTATAGAACCGATCCACAAAAATCTGATACATAACAGCACCTTTCGCCCAATCCGGCGTAGAAAATCCCGGCATGATCCGAAAATAGTACAGATCAATGATATGGTCCGATACGCCGCACCGATGATAGTAACAGGATTCTTCTCCACTGCTGATTCGAAAGCAATAAGAAAACAGTTCTGTCCCAAGCTGCCATGGAATCTCATAGTAATCAAACATCCCTTTGGAATCGGATTTTCTCATCTTGCGCTCTCCCCTTCCGGGAACGACAAGGAATACACTTTCAACGTCCTCTTTCTCTGTCCGAAAACGCAGCACCACCGCCTCATTCTGCCCCGGTTCTGCCGGTATTACATACGATGCCGTACCATCGCAGAACAACGCTTTTTTATTCATAAACATCCTCTTTCTCTTCAAACAGAGCTTCAAATTCGCTGCGCGTGATCTTCTCTTTTTCTAACAGAAGTTTTGCACAAGCATCCAACACCGAATGGTATTCCTGAAGAATCCTTCTCGCCTTTGTATAACACTCATCGATGATGCGCTTCACCTCTTCATCGATTGTTCCGGCAACTTTTTCGCCATATCCTCTGGATGTGTGTCCGAAATCTCTTCCAATAAACACTTCATCACTGTCATTATCATAATTGATCAAACCAAGACGCTCAGACATACCGAACTTGGTAATCATAGATTTGGCGATTGCAGTTGCCTGCCTGATGTCCTGAGATGCACCTGTTGTAATATCATCAAAGATTTCTTCCTCCGCAACACGTCCGCCAAGAGATACAGTAATCTCCTGAAGCATATGCCCCTTTGTATTAAACATATCATCCTTTTCCGGAAGTGGCATCGTATAACCGCCTGCTCCACCGGTCGGCACGATCGATACACTGTAGACCGGTCCCACATCAGGAAGCACATGAAAGAGAATTGCATGCCCTGCTTCGTGGTATGCGGTGATCCTACGTTCTTTCTCTGACACGATCCGACTTTTCTTCTCCGGACCAATCCCCACCTTGACAAATGCATGGCGGATATCAGACTGCTGAAGATACACTCTGCTTTCTTTTGCAGCAAAAATCGCCGCCTCATTCAGAAGATTCTCAAGATCAGCTCCGGTAAATCCAGCTGTCGTCTGCGCAATTTGCTTCAGATCCACATCATCGCCCAGCGGTTTGTTCTTTGCATGAACTTTCAGTATCTCCTCACGGCCCCCCACATCCGGTCGTCCTACGATGACATTTCTGTCAAAACGTCCCGGACGCAAGATTGCAGGGTCAAGAATATCCTTCCGGTTCGTCGCAGCCATTACGATAATGCCTTCATTTACACCGAATCCATCCATCTCCACAAGAAGCTGATTCAACGTCTGCTCTCTTTCATCGTGTCCACCGCCAAGACCGCTTCCACGGCGTCTTGCAACGGCATCAATCTCGTCAATGAAAATAATGCACGGTGCGTTTTTCTTCGCATCCTGAAACAGATCGCGGACACGGGATGCACCGACACCGACAAACATTTCTACAAAATCGGAACCGGAGATGCTAAAAAACGGAACTCCTGCTTCTCCTGCCACTGCTTTCGCAAGCAATGTCTTACCGGTTCCCGGAGGTCCTTCCAGAAGCACACCCTTTGGAATTCTGGCACCTACCTGTGTATATTTTTTCGGAGCTTTTAGAAAATCCACGATTTCTTCCAGTTCCTCTTTCTCTTCTTTCAGTCCGGCAACATCCGCAAATGTCACATTCTGATCCTCCGGTCCACTCATTCTCGCCCGGTTCTTTCCAAAGTTCATTGCTTTAGCGTTGCCGCCTCCGCCCTGCCGATTCATCAGCATGAACAAGAGAAACACACCTACTACCACGATCAATGCCGGAAGCACCGCAGTGGTCATCCAACTGTCTTCTTTGATATTCCCTATACGATAGACAACCTGATTCTTCTGTAAAAACTCTTGAACCGCATTGACATCAGATACATAAACCTGTCTTACACCACCACTATCGTTCAAAGATACTGTCACCACACCGGTTGGCGCCGTTTTATTCTGTGTGATATATACCTCCTTTACATTGTGACTCTCTACTTCGTTCACAAATGCAGAATATGTGATTTCCTGTCCCTGCTGCTGCATTCTTCCCATATACCAGAGTGCCCCAAAAACAAGTACTATAAAGATGAGAAAGGGCAAACTGCTCATTCCCCGATTCTTCTTATTATTCAAAATCTGTTACTCCTTCCTATTCCACACCTTCCACAACACCAATGTATGGAAGATTTCTATATTTTTGTGCATAGTCCAGTCCATAGCCTACCACAAACTCGTCCGGAATATTAAAGCCCACGTAGTCTACCTTGACATCGCATACTCTTCTATCCGGCTTATCCAGCAATGTACAAAGCTGCAGACTGCTCGGATTCCGCTTTTTCAACACTTCGATCAAATAGGACAGAGTCCGCCCGGAATCAATGATATCCTCTACGATCAAAACATCTTTTCCTTCGATCGTCTCATCCAGATCTTTCGCGATCCGTACCACTCCACTGGAAGCTGTTCCATCTCCATAACTGCTTACACACATAAAATCCATGGAAACCGGAATGCTGATCCTCTTTGCAAGCTCACACATAAAAAATACGCCGCCTTTGAGAATACAGATCAAATGTACATGCTTCCCTGCATAATCTTCACTGATTTTTCTTCCCAGTTCTTCAATCCTCTTATCCACATCTGCTTCCGATAATAATACACGAACTGTCTCTGCCATCTTCTTGTCCTCCACTACTTTTCTTTTGTCCACAATCACTTGCATTCCCAGTCGTCCTAGGACCGTAATTCTGACATTTCTTCTCCATCATCGCCCATCAGCTCTGGCGGTTCAATCTCAATCTGCAAAATCCGCTTTGTCTGCGTGCTGACCTGATAGGCACTGCTCATCCGGTACCCAACAATCCAGATAATCTGTTCTCCCTCTGCGATCAATGGAACTCCTGCCCGTTCTTTTGCCGGTATTTTCTCATTGACAAACCAAGACTTCAATTTCTGCCGGTGCCCTTCTCTGTCAATTGCAATCTGGTCACCGCTTTCCCTTGTCCTGATATGCAAACACGTTTTTATTATATCATAATCAAACCATTTCGTGTACTTTTTTTGCGGAATCTCTGATTGTTTCCATCCCTCTTCATTTTCCAGCAGCCGACAAGTAATCGTTAAGCCTTTCTCTGGCAAACAGGTAACACCCGGAACTTGAAGTTTTCTCCCTGAAAACAGCTCTTCTCTGACATAGTCCGACTCCGCAGCTTTTGCTTTTTCCAGTCTGATGCCGCCATACTCCCGGACTCCCCGGACTGCCCCCGGAAGATTCCGCTTCCTTCCAACCTGCTGCTCAAAAAGCTCACACACCGTTTCTATATGCACTCTTCCGAGATTTTTTCTGGTGCCACTTATTCGTTCCACACAGTCATAGATTACTTCCTTCTGCAGATACCCTGGAAGTTCCCGCCAGTTCTTCTCCCGAATTTGGCAGGATCCCTGTGCCCATATCACGCAGCCTCCCACTGCCCTCTGTGTCTCCTGCTCCACAAACTCCCGCAGTTCCCGCATTTGCTCCATTGTTTCATTCATATGCCGGACTGCCGCAGAATTCACCTCATTCTGTAAAAACGGCAGAACCTGATGGCGCAATTTATTCCTCGTATACGTTGTTTCCAGATTGGTCTTATCTATACAATATCCCTGTCCCCGTTCTTTCAGATCTGCTTCAATTTCATCCCTGCTAAGACAGAGCAGCGGCCGGATCCACACATTGTTCACCGGGCGGATCCCCCCCAATCCCTGAAGTCCGGTTCCCCTCACCAGATTCCATAACAGTGTTTCCGCATTATCATTCTGATGATGTGCCATTGCAATTCGGTTGCCGGCATACTGCACCATCACCCGCGCCAATACTTCACGCCGGACATTCCTGCCTGCCTCTTCAAGAGATTGTTTCCGTTTTGCAGCAATTAATTCCAAATTGACTCTGGAAATTTCCAAAGGAATTTCATATTGTTCACACAGCTGCTTTACAAACTGCTCATCTGCATCTGCATCCGCTCCTCGAAGTCCATGATTAATATGCACTGCGATCAAAGAAAATCCAATCTCCTGCCGCAGCTCTAAAAGCACGAAAAACAGGCATACCGAATCTGCACCGCCCGATATACCTGCTATGACTCTGTCACCTTTTTCAATCATCTGATATTTTTCAATATACTTTTTCACTCTGTTCCCTATGTTTTTCATACGTAAACTATAACCAATTCCCTCCAAAAAAGCAAGCTACTTCTCCCAGACGCCCACAACGAGTACCGTCATATCATCTTCCGGATCTTTCCCTGTCCAGTTCAACACTTGCTGGAGAATGTGATGTGCCATTTCTTTCGGATTAATCATTGCCGTTCCCTGTATGATCGTTTCCAGCAGAATGTCCTGTTCCCCCACCGGAAGTGCATCCAATACGCCATCTGTTACCATAATCACAAAATCGCCATCTGTCAGCTTCCTTGTGACGGAGTCAACTTCAATCTTGTGTACTACCCCAATTGGAAGGCTTGTAGAAACCAAATGTTCCACCTGATCACCATGTTTGATAAACGTAGAGGATGCTCCTGCCTTGATGATCTCACATTCTCCTGTATACAGATCAAACACACTCATATCTATGGTCGAATAATGGATTTCCTCTCGCCCCATGACAAGTGTTGTATTGATCATCTGGATCGCAGTTTTTTCCGGAAATCCCGCTTCTAACAATTCTTCTAGCAATTCGATCACCAGTGTACTTTCTTCGCACGCTTTCTTCCCGGAACCCATTCCATCCGAAAGCGCTGCACTTTGTCTTCCCCCCGGCAGATCCACCATTGTAAAATTATCTCCGGATATGTTGCTGCACCCTTTTCCGATGCGTGCCACTCCCTGCAAGGTGTAAAATGCCGGACCTTCCATGCAGACGATCGTCATATATTCTTTTCCCAGTATCTGGGTCTGGTTTCCCTCCGGCACAAATCTTCGCCCCATCACTGTAGAGATCTCTTTCGCAAGTTCCTTAAGCGTCACGCACCGTTCCTGTATCGCCCGCGCAGTCACATGCACTTCATATTTGCCGTCCTTGTTCATAAAGAAATTCGTATATAGCACACGTACTCCTTTTCGTTTCAGCCCGGTAATCAGCTTTTTCTCCATACGTTCATCCGTAAACAGACTCTTTTCCAGCTCCTGTGCCGTTGCCCGGATCATTTCCGCAAAGGTATCCATCTGAATCGCGCACCCCTCACGGCTCTGAACGATCCGGTTGATCCACATCATATTCTGCCGGGCATCATGAAACGCATTTAACATCTCACGCAAAAACCGTGGTGCCATCAGACATCGCTGCTGCAGCTTCCGCTTCGTCTCCACATTCAGCTCCATCCCATAATGATCTACCGCTGACAGGATTTCATATCCCATCTGATATGTATGTACAAAGTTTTCTCCCCAGCACCAGGCACATTTCTCACACTGACCGCATACCTTTACTCGGACTTTCTCAAACATCCCATCCACTTCTTCTTCCGTAAATGCCTTTTTCTTTTCTTCCATGAGCAAAAATGTCTGCGACAGTTGCTTCATGGAATCTGCAAACTTCTCAATCTGTGCCACATAGGGGCTGGTATAGAGTGCCTGTCCCTTATCCATTTTATTTCCTCCCGTTTTTCGATATCACCTTCCCTGCGAACCTGCTGACGCAGGCTGAGAGAAGTGTTTATTGGTTCATAGAACATACATTTTCTACAAATAAAAAAAGAGAAACCTTACGGGAATTCTCCCAAAGCTTCTCTCTCGTATCTTTATTCTGCTGCTCTGAAAATAATCTCACTCGGATCTACCAGCCCCAGCTTCTTCTCTGCCACACTCTTAATATACTCGTCCGTCTTTACATATGCTTCGTACTCTTCCACTTCCTTCGAGCGGGCCTTTTCTTCCTTAATCTGTGTTTTCAATTCTTTTTCCTGCTGCTTGTATACTTCATTCTTATGATACAGCCCCACCGCATTCACGGAAAGAGTCCCTGTCAACATTACAAGAATCGCACAGATGATCATTACGCTTCTTTTATGCTGTCTCAGTACAGAAGACCGTCTCTTTGCACGATGTTCTATCGGCATCTGCCTTCTCTTCTTATTCATTGATACTCACCCATCTTATTAATTCCTTCCATAAGCTCCCCTCGCTTACGCTATTTATTCTATCGGTTTTTCCCCTGTTTTTCAAGGTCTTTCTGCCATTTTAAGCAGAGTTTTTTCAAAATTCTTTTTCCAAAATATGCCAAAAAATTCCCGCATACAATCCCTAGTACAAAGAACCATCGAACACTACCATAAGTGGTATGATACATCTGTCGAAACACATACGCACTCATACAGAGCCAGTACAAAAAATCTTCTATATTCACCACAACAATATGATGCCTGACAAGTCTGCGAAGGAGTTTCAAGAACTGATAGCAGGAAAATGTCACCATTCCCGTCAGCCCTGCATACAAAAATATGATTGCCTCTTTTCCGATTCCAAGAATCATAATTCAATCCTACTTAAACAGTCTTGCAAGAAAACTGTCATTTCCTCTCTCTGACTGTTCCGCACTGGAATATGCAAGGCTGTCAATATTCCCCGACAAATCCACTTCACCTTTCTCTACACTTAGACGGTTCACATGAAGATCTGTTCCTTTCACCATCAACATCCCTTGCTCTGTCTCCAGTAATATTTCATTCAGATCAAAAGAAAGTACATCCAGCACTCCTGTTACCATACTTGTCTTTCGATTATTTACGACCACCTTATGTGTTTTCACAACCTGCCGTTCCTCCACTCGGATTCCCCCTTCGCCGACAAAATTTCAGTCTTTATGATACACAAGTCGCACGTTTCCATGTAGGCGCAAACGTATCATCCTTCGACTCTGATATCATATATATGACGAATACTTTGTCAATATTACAGATAGCGGAACAGTTCTTTCGCTTCTTCTTTCTTTGTGGTGTCTTGAAGATCCAGCACCTCCGCCTTGACCGTCTTACTGCCAAACTGTATCTCTATAACATCTCCTACCTTCACTTTCATCGACGCTTTGGCAACCACACCATTTACCAGTACTCTCCCCGCATCACACGCTTCGTTTGCTACAGTTCTGCGCTTGATCAAACGAGATACTTTTAAAAATTTATCTAATCTCATCTCTTCTTTTCCTTTCATTTTGCAACAGAAAAGCAGGGGAAATCCCCTGCTTTTTCGTTATGTTAAATTACCCAGTATTCCAAAGGCTTCCATTCCACACTGTATACTATGCATTCACAGCGTCTTTCAGAGCTTTACCAGCTTTGAACTTCGGTGCTTTACACGCAGCAATCTTCATTGTCTTACCTGTCTGTGGATTTCTTCCTTCTCTTGCTGCTCTCTCGGACACTTCGAATGTACCGAATCCAACCAGCTGAATCTTTCCACCCTTTTTCAGTTCTTCTGTAACCACATCTGAAAAAGCTTTGAGTGCTTTCTCTGCATCTTTCTTAGAAATCTCTGCGCTCTCTGCAATAGCTGTGATTAATTCTGTCTTGTTCATGGATAACTTCCTCCTCTTTATTGTAGTAGAATATGTTCTATTCTAATAGAATCATAAAGGCCTGTCTTTGTGCTCGGCACGACCTCACCTTTATTTTCTGTTATACCTGTTTCCCCCCTTTTTGTCAAGGGATTTCCGCTTTTTTAGCGCATTTTCACGCTTTTTCTTCCATCTCATTATGACCGGATTCCACTATGCGTTTGAAAAAGAAAGCACCTCTTCCAGAAACCGAGCTTTTTCTTCTGACTGTATGATCGTGAGTCGCAGTTTTTCCACACTTTTTTCTGGGATCCATGCCTTATTAGAATGATAATATGTATTTGCAATCTTCCAGAATTTCTCCGGGTATGCCAGTTTCAATGCAATATACTCCAGTTCTTCCTGCTTCAATGGACAGATGGCGCTATATGCATTCAGCATCCGATCTCCAAGTCTCGCATTCCACTTATGTTTTTCCATCACCTTCCGCAAAAAATAGTACAAATCCTGCACTTGTACATCCAGACGAAAATGCTCAAAATTCGTTGTTGCCATCTCAGAATTCGATGCATTTAAAAACAGCACATTGTGATAGTTATAATCGCCGTGGATCAGGCATCCTTTCTCCACACTGTTCCTGTACAATTCTTCATAACCAGATTCTTCCAATCGTCTGGTTGTCTGAAGCGCCGTCTGGAACATTTTTTCAAAATGTTGTAAAAACAAATATTCAAAACTTCCCTTATTTACCTTATTCCTTATAAACATACGGACTTTTTTTAATTCTCTGTTATGACAGAGAAACTCTTCTTTCAAATCACGCCCCTTGGACGGCATCTCCATTTCCCAGTCTTGTTTCCAATACATTTTCCGATGCAGCACTGCCAGATTTCTTGCCGAATCCAACAGTTCCTGTTCTCGGCAAACATCACATTCTCTTCCCTGAAACCACCGTTTTAACATATAGCGAGTTCCATCCCTGGAGGTGCTGATAAACGCCCCCTCTTTTTCTGCCACCGGAATATCTACATTCGGATAACCGTCCTCTTTTAACCCGCAGAGCATTTTATACATGAGTGGGGCACGCTTGTCAGAAATAACTGATTCTTTCAACAGCATCGTCCCTTCATTTGTATCGCAAAAAAACGCACCCCTTATTTTACGGGTGCTTTTCACTTCAATTTCATATTGCTCCAGGATTTCTAATTCATAGTCTCTCATGGCTGCCCCCTGCCTTTACACAATTTCATATTACTTTATTTCTACTCTATGAAAGGGGCAGCCCGAGTATGCTATAGTCCAAGCTTTTCTTTTACATATTCACACAAAATCTCTTTTTTATTACAGTCTGGATCATCAATCACCCACTCCAACAATTCTCCCAGCATATTACCAAGCTCCCTGCCCGGTTTCATGCCGATTTCCATCAGATCTCTCCCGCTCACCGCCAGTTCCCGCAACGTAACACAGTGTTCATTGACCAGTGTATCCTGATAGATTTCCCGCATGGCAATGATATTTTCAATCTTTTCTCTTCTGCAATAAGGACTTTGTGCCTTCACATCTGCCATACGTACTGCAAGATAGTACGGAAACAACTCAACGCCAATCCGATTCATGGCACGACGCACATTCTGAGGAGTTGCCTCAATTCTGTAATCATGGTAACAAACGAGACGGGTAACCTTTTTCACGGTATCATTATCAAACTTCAACCTTCTCATAACGGAGCGTGCAATCTCCTCACTTACCAGTGCATGCCCCTTAAAATGGTCTCTTCCACTTTCATCTGTTGTCTTCATTGCAGGTTTTCCCATATCGTGAAACAGCATGGTAAGTCGGAGGATCTTATCTCTCTTTACATTCTTCAGTGCCTGTATGGTGTGTTCCGCCACATCATATTTGTGATGTGGTGTATTCTGTTTCACCCCCTCCATTGCATCCCACTCCGGCAATATCACCTTCGTAATTCCCAGTTCATAGGCATCCCGAATCTGCTCCGGATGTGCAGATACAAGCAGTTTCACAAGCTCCGCCTGTATCCTTTCTGCACTGATACTTTCCAGCGTCGGTGCCAGCTCACGAACGGCATTTGCTGTCATTGGTTCAATCATGAAATTCAGCTGTGCAGAAAAACGCACTGCACGTAAAATGCGCAGAGCATCCTCTGAAAACCGTTCCATCGGATCGCCCACACAGCGGATCAGATGACGGTTTAAGTCTTTCATCCCACCGAATACGTCCACCAGACGCACCTCATCATTATACGCCATGGCATTGATCGTAAAATCTCTGCGGCGCAGATCTTCTTCTAATTTATTCGTAAAGATGACCTCTTTGGGATGACGACTGTCTTCATACATTCCGTCGATCCGGTATGTAGTCACTTCAAAGCTGTCTTTCCCAAGGAGCACTGTCACTGTTCCATGCTCAATTCCGGTATCTACTGTCCGGCGAAACAAACGCTTAATCTCCTCCGGCTTCGCCGATGTCGTAATATCCCAGTCCTCCGGCTGCTTTGCCAGAATGGAATCTCTAACACATCCTCCCACCGCATAGGCCTCATACCCATGCAGTTGCAAATTATTTATAATCATTGTCACTTTTCCTGGCAATGTAATCTTCATAAAGCTTCATCCTTCCATCTTTCCAGAGAATCAACAAGTTGCTTCTCACGTGTTTGGCAACTAAACATTATAACCTGTCTCGGCTGTTCACTCAACCATTTTAATACAGATTTTAATCTTTTTTCATCGTAATATACGAATGCATCATCCAAAATTACCGGCACTTCTTCCTCATACAAAAGATTCAGTGCCCCCATCCGAAGCGAAAAATAAATCTGTTCCATTGTCCCCCTGCTCAGACGTTCCACCGGAATCCGTCTTCCCTCACTTAAGACTGCCATGTCCAGATGTTCATCGATCAGCAAATGATGATATCGTCCATTTGTAATGCTTCTTAAGATTTCAGATGCTTCCCTGTTCATTCTTTCCCCGGATCTGTGCACCATCTCTTCTGCCGCTTCTCTTAACTTTTTCCCTGCCAGATCCAACATTTGGATTTTTTCCTGAAGTTTTCTATCCGTTTCCTCATCCTCTTCTACTTCCTCGATTTGTTCCTGAAGATTCCTTTTCAGAAGACTCTTTTCCTTTCCTTCCTCCTGCAAACGAGCAATTTCCCAGTGCAGTTCCCTAAACGCAACTGGTTCAGAAACCTCCTTGGTATCAGACTCTTCCTGCACACTTCTTAAATCCGTTTTCCGCCATAATCCTGCGGTAGCCACTCCCATTCCTATCAGAATCAGAACCACTCCCCATATCATTTCCAAGCCGAAAGATTCCATGAACCAAGAGACGATCAGTCCTCCCACACCAAACAGCGTCACAATGCAGCCAATCACCAAACATATCCTTCTAAAACCGCCGCGTTCTTTTCTCTCCTCCTGCTGTCTGGCAACCGTCTCAAACTTCGCATCCTGAGCCTTTTTCACTCTCTCAGCCTTCTGTTTTGCGCTCTTTAATTCCTCTTTCGTTTCTGTAAGTTTCTCTTGCAGATGCTCTTCATCCATCTCAACATAACGTTTCTGGATCCTCAGCTTCTCTACCTTTTTCTGGCAGTCTTCTCGATGCTCCTTCTGCGCCTGCTCTGTCCGCCTCTTCTTATCTTTCAGCCAGTCCAGTGCCCCCTGTAGATTCACATCACCGCTTCCGGTCTCATAATAATTCGCAGCATAATTTTTCAATTCTGCCGCAAGCCCCTGATCTGGTTTCGCTGTCAATTGTCCGATTGCTGCAGTATTTTCAAACGAAGAAGCCGTTATTCCGCCCAACAGCATTTCCAGATCTCCGGCTTCCACAGACAATTCTTCTCCGTCATCCTCGCACACTAAGGATGCTTTCTTTGCATATCGGTCAAATGTACGTTCCAGATAAAAGGTACGCCCGCCACAGCAAAAACGCATAGCACCGGCATAATAATTTGGGTTTTCCCATGGCTCATATCTGCTGAACGCATCTTTCGCCGCCGCTCTTCCTCTCCCTCGTTCCATCCCGAAGAGCATTGCCTTGATAAATGCGTATATGGTAGACTTTCCATATTCATTTTCACCATGGATCACCTGCATATGTTCTGTAAAATAAATATGCCGGTCTGTAAACTTTCCGAAATTCTTCAAGTGCAGTTCCAGAATCTGCATCGTCTATATCCCCTTCTTCTTCCATTCTATGTAACATTTATCTGCTTTCCATCAATGCCTGCACACCTTCATATAAAGCCTGCTGCTCAATACTTCCCTCTTCACAGTCTCCAAACAGCTCGATATAACGTCCGATCAGATTCTCACGATTTTCCTCGAGTAACCTGTCCATGTCATAAGCAGCTTTTGTTTCATCTGAAATGCTCAGGACATTTCCGCTAACTTTCAAGTATTCCGCTGTGAACTCTACGTCTGGGTCTCGAAATCCTTTTATCATAAATTGATAAAGATTCTCGGTTCCTCGTTCTTCTATCATCTGCCGCATCCGCGCACGAAGGCTTCCCGCTGTAGTCTCCTGATCAACCTTCAATGTCAAATGCAGATATTCCCGCTTCGCCAGAGGCACAAACTGGGTTCTGACAGTCCTGTCTCTGATTTCCCCTCTGATAAATCCATGAGATCCGATGTCATTTTTATCCGTTGGTTCCAGTGCTCCTGCATACACTGCACGCCCCGGAATCAGTTCCTGCTGCCGATGGATATGTCCCATCGCGATATAATCAAAGCCAGACTGTTCCAATGCATTCCGGCGAATCGGAATATGTTTTTCATCTCCGCCATGTACCAGCAGTATTTCCATTTCTGCCAGACCTTTCGCATGTGCAGTATCGTATTTCGGTTCACGGATTTCCCTGCTATAATAACTGAACCCATACACAGCCGTATTCAGTTCTTTTAACAAAACATACTCCATCTCACGCCCAAACAACGGATATACATTTGGACTCCACTCAAATGTCCTGTAATACGAATTCATTGCAATATAATCATGATTTCCCGCGATCAATACAACTTTCGTATGTGTCAGTGAATCAAACAAATAATTGACTTCCTTCAGTTCTCTCAAGAGAGGCTGCCGATGAAACAAATCTCCTGCGATCAAAAGGAGATCTGTCTGCTCCTGCTCACAAATTGACACGACCTCTTCCAACGTATCCCACAGTTCTCTCGGTCGCACATCGCTATATGCACTTCCTGCATCCGGCTCTGCCCCTAGATGCACATCCGCAATATGGATAAATTTCATTCTGTTTCCCCTTACTTCCAAACGAGGGTATCACCGGAAACCGGGATACCCTCTGGTCTATATTTGCATTTACAGTTCGCAGTTATTGACGGTTCTTGGAAACGGAATGACATCACGAATATTAGACATTCCGGTCAGATACATCACACATCTTTCAAATCCAAGTCCGAAACCGGCATGACGGGTAGAACCGAATCTTCTCAAATCCAGATAGAAGCCATAATCTTCCTCATTCAGATGAAGTTCCTGCATTCTTGCACGCAGTTTCTCATAATCATCCTCTCTCTGACTTCCTCCGATGATCTCACCGATTCCCGGAACCAAACAATCTACAGCGGCAACCGTCTTACCGTCTTCGTTAAGTTTCATATAGAACGCTTTGATTTCCTTCGGATAATCCGTAACAAATACCGGGCGTTTGTACACTTCCTCTGTCAGATAGCGCTCATGCTCTGTCTGCAAGTCACATCCCCAGTATACCTTGTACTCAAATTTGTCATTATTCTTTTCCAGAATCTCAATTGCTTCTGTATACGTTACCCTTGCAAAATCAGACTCCACCACATTCTTCAATCTGTCAAGCAATCCCTTGTCCACAAAAGAATTGAAGAAATTCATCTCCTCCGGTGCATGCTCCATCACATAATTGATCACATATTTCAGCATTGCCTCTGCAAGTTCCATGTCATCTTCCAAATCTGCAAATGCAATCTCCGGCTCGATCATCCAGAACTCTGCCGCATGGCGTGTCGTATTGGAATTTTCTGCACGGAAAGTCGGTCCAAACGTGTAGATACTTCTAAATGCTTGCGCATAAGTCTCTCCGTTGAGCTGACCACTTACCGTCAGATTGGTTTCCTTTCCAAAGAAGTCCTTGCTGTAATCCACGCTTCCATCTTCATTCTTCGGCAGATCCTCCATATCCAGTGTTGTCACACGGAACATCTCTCCTGCACCTTCACAGTCACTTCCGGTAATCAGCGGAGTATGCACATACACAAATCCTCTGTCTTGGAAAAACTGATGAATCGCATACGCCGCCAGAGAGCGCACGCGGAATACTGCCTGAAAGGTATTCGTTCTCGGACGCAGGTGAGAAATCGTTCTAAGATATTCAAAACTATGACGCTTCTTCTGCAGTGGATAGTCCGGCGCAGATGCCCCCTCGATACTGACTTCCTCTGCTTGGATCTCAAACGGCTGTTTTGCCTGTGGCGTTGCAACCAAAGTTCCGGTTACAATAATAGCAGCTCCCACATTCTGTCTGGACACTTCCTGGAAATTATCCATGCTGTCATGGTATACAATCTGCAGTGTCTCAAAATAGGAACCATCATTTACCACAATAAATCCAAATGTCTTAGAATCTCGAATGCTTCGTATCCATCCTCCAACTGTAACCTTCTTATCAAGGTACTGCTCCCTGTTCTTAAATAATTCACGGACTGTTATTAATTCCATCTCACACATACTCCTTTATTTTATTGTTAGAACGATCCAACTATATTGTCTGCTCTTCAAAATGCTTACATGTCCTTTATTATAGCACTAAATCCGCATGAAATACAATCCCATTCTGTCTTCTGACTTCATCCACCACACGGATCGTATCCAAAAAATACTGTAGGTACTTGTTTTCCCCCATTGTGAAGTCATGTTCCTATGCCCCCTCCTCATATTCCAGCCTATTTCTCTCTGCTTTCCCCTGTCGCATAATCAATCTCTATCCCCGGCTGTACGTTATAGCAATATACGTTAAAGCAAATCCCCTCTCCATTGTCTTCTACAGATTGGGCTTCCATCTGTACTCCTGATGCGACAAGATTCCTGCCCTCATAAATCGGTATCACCCGGTACAATACGTGATTTCCTGTTTCCCTGATATAGGCTGCGACCTTATTTTCCAAAGGCAGCATTCCATCCACATTCAAATATCTTGTTCCGGTGATCAGATTCTTCTCATTTGCATTTTCCCCAGCCAGTTGAAATCCGATCAAATGACATCGGTTATACAGATACTCCTGATCTACGCACGGATACTTTGTATTATTCCACCCGGACGGCACAACTTTGCTAATACTTTCCCGTTCCCCTTCCGGCATCAATTCCTGTCCCAGCATTGCATATGCAGTACCACATCTTCCATAAAAATCAAGTGCGCTGTATTGTTCAAACGTGCTTAGCGAAAAATCCGCTTCTTCAAATTTCGGAATATTATAATTGATCTCCACAAATGGTGCTCCTGCATATTCCGGAATCTCTTTCAGAGAAATCTTCTCCTCTGCGTTTGGGATCAGACGTTCCCACAGTTCCTGTGCCTGTTGTATGAACTTGCTAGTCGGTGCTGCAAGCCCCAGCTTTTCACCCGTTTCATACACTACACTTTGCACCTGTGATTTCACAGAAGATAAATGTTCCTGTGCTTCTGCGCCTCCATAATGAGCATATGCCGCAACTCCACCGGAACCAATCACCACCATAGCGATGATAAACTTTCTTATACTATGTTTTTTCTTCTTTCGTCTTCCTGCCACCTTATCAAAACTCCCCGGCTTTCATCGTTCCATACTGTTCCCAAGTATACCATCCACAGCATTCCATTACAAGACACCTGTCCTCACATAATCAAAAAGTGTACATGCTGCTGTCCCTGGCAGAATGTAATATCCTAATTGAAATTGCCTGTGCTTCAAATCATGACAGCACAGGCAAAGTCAGTTACAATCCTTTATTAAAAACTTCTTTTTTCTGATATTACATTAACTTTCATTTTCAGAGTAGATATGATATCCGTTTCGGCTCGAATGTTTTACTTTATATAAAGCCTTATCTGCTTTTTCATAAAGGACGTTAAACGTTAAATTATCCGAATCGGTAAACACGATACCAATCGAAACAGAAACTCTGACACTCTTATCATCCTTATGATATACTTTACACAGCAGCTTGTTCAACTCTTTGATTCGATTCTGAAAAGCCGATACATTTTTTATGTTTTGGACATAAATTACAAACTCATCACCGCCAAGCCGCCCCAGAATATCTTCCTTTCGAAAGAAGTTGCGTAATGTGATCGCTGTCTTTTGTAATACATCATCTCCCATCCCATGACCCATACAGTCATTAACTTCTTTAAAGTAATCCAAATCTAAAATCAATAATGCTGCCTTTTGCTGATTTTTCTCATTCTCCTGCAATGCCGTTTGAATTTTCGAAAGAAATGTTTCCCGATTGTACAAACCTGTGAGAAAATCTCTTTGGGATTTTTTCTCCATTTTTTTAATATCATCAAGATGTTTCTCAATCTTCAAATCTTTTTTCTTTTGTTCGCCATAGTTTTCCAACACTCCGATTATTTGATCGGTATTCTCTTTTTCATCAGAAATGATATTGATCCTCAGCCATTCTTTTCTTTTTCCCAGCGGTGAATAGATAATTGTAGGATCACAGCTTTTTTGTTCCACAACCAAACTTTGATACAGTTTTTGATATTCCTTCAAACTTTTTTTGTCTACCAGTCCCTTTTTCAGCATATTGTCCGGCTCCATGTCTGCAAATGAACAATACTGTACTACATTTTTAGTTGGGTATCCATAAAAAGCAATTTCCTGAAGTTTTGAATCAATTATAAATGGGATATCCTTTGTCTGCTCAAGTGTTGTCCAAAACATTGCATTAATTGCCTGAGTCTCACGATTCTGTTTTACAATCTTTTTATACATACTGTATATCAGATTGTAAATCATCCCAAATATTATCAATAAACCAATTACAAGTATTATAAAAAATACACCTGCGATCCGATATACCCAGCCGACATAGGCATGCAATCCCTCATCTACCTGAACAGAGAACAGGTACCATCTATTAATTCCCAATGGCCGATAACTGACATATCGCTCTTGTCCATCAACCTCAAAGCAAAAATCCCCATCCTTTCCCGCCTGCACTCTTTCGTGAATTTTTTTTACCGATATTCCATTCTGAATTTGATATTGTTCTAACTCTTCCCATATGTCTTTTTTAGCAAACTCAAAGTCGTTGTTGAGGGCAAATGGATTCTTTGAAGGAAGCAGATAATTGCCATTGTCATCAACGATCTGAAAATACTTGTATGAATCATCAGGAAATTCGATTTTTTTCATTATATCCGCAAGTGCACACTTTCCCCAAAGAACCCCAGAGATTCCGTCCTTTATTTTCAAGGGAACAGCAATAAAAATGAGTGTTTCACTCCCGTTTTTTAACACGTTAGAAATATAAACTTCATTATTTTCAATATGTTCTCGCATGTGTTCATACGAAATATTATAACTCTCCCCTGCTGAATCTAAACCTTCTCCATCTAAGTCTGAGTATCCCATCAGTTTAAAATCAGAAATCTCATGCACTTTTTTCAATTGGTTTACTATTTCATCAGAGGAAAGTCCCTTTTCTTTTTCCACATAAAGCTTAGTTACTTTGAGCACATTTACATGTCGTTCAAGCTCTAGTTGAATATTTTTTTGCATATATGCCTCTAACTCATTTACCTGCTTCATCGATTGCTCCAATGACATGTCATACAATTTTTTATTAAAATTTAAAAATCCTATAATTTGTACACTTAACACAATACATAAAGTAAATATAATGACTGTTATTTTTTTTGCTTCTTCTGAAGCATTCCATTTTTTCATCTATCCCTCTTCTTCCATAATTTAAATTTACCTCTCAGCAACTAATTGATAAACTTGTTCAAGTTCCATCGGTCCATAATAGTAAAATCCTTGTATCAGATCACATTCTGCTTCTTTTACGATTTCCTGTTGAAACTCGGTCTCCACACCTTCCATGCACACTTTTTTACCAAATTGATGGCACGCATAAACGATAGTTGTAACAAACGCATTTTTCTCAAAAGAATCACTCATTTCTAACAACAGCGAGCGATCTAGCTTGATGATACTGGATGGATATTGCAAAAGAACCCGAAGCGAAGAATATCCACTCCCAAAATCATCCAGAGCGATCCGCATATTCATATCAACACAGGCCTTTATAAATTGTTCTAATTTCTCCGGCTGATGATCCATACAACTTTCGGTCAATTCTATCACAATGTGTCTTCCATCTAAGCCATATTTTAATAGTGTCTGTCTGATAAAATCAACGAACCCTTCATCCTCCAACTGCTGTAAACTAACATTGACCGTCAGATAAAAATCTGGATCATATGAAAGGATCCTCCTGCAAGAATATGTCGCCTGCTCAAACACCCAACGCCCTGCCAACTGTATCATATGCTCCTTTTCAAGGATAGGAATAAACACTCCCGGCGAAACTTCCTCGCCACGAAATCTCCAACGCAACAAAGTTTCTCCCCCCATTGGACGCCCATCCTCTGTGGAAACAACAGGTTGAATAACGATGCGAAAATTTTCCATACCTTTTAAGAGATTGTCGATCAAACACCTTTCCATGCTGGATATTTTCTGAATCTCTTCAATGTTTCCGGCTGAATCATCAACATATAGCTTTTTCGGAGACTGGCGTGCCACTTTGATAAGGGATATCATATTTTCTATAAAATCTTGCAGCGAAACATGAACCTGAGGATAATTCATTAACGCGAAAGAACACGTAGATTTCAGTGCCACTCCCTGTTCCTGATACGACTCATCTATGATCGTTCTAATTTGAGAAATCATGTCATACACATCTTCCTCTACGTGTTCTCGCATTAATGCAAGAAATCGCATTCCATTTAAACGATAAAAGCTCAATTTATCTGCTAACTCGCTATTTAGTTTTTTCACAATTCTCCGAATTAAATTATCCCCGTAACACCGTCCATGGCTATTGTTAATCTGAGTAATATTATGAAAGGTAAATCCAATTACTTTGCAACATTGATCGGATTCCTGAATATCCTGCAAATCTTTCATCAACACAATTTCCGTAGGAAAATTAGTAAGTGCATCTACCACAAATTCTTCTTCTTGGTGTGTGATAGTACCGACAAGAAAGAGCGGCTTCGTTCCATCCTCATTCCACTTGATTTTTGCAAAGCACCGGATCCAGATATTATTTCCATTCCTATCAGCAATTTGATATCTCATATCATGGCAACTTTTCTTTTTTTCAAATAGTGCATTGATATCATCCCAAAATATTTTTAGCAGATTAGCATCCACAATGCGGGCAGCCCATCTGTTAATTAAATTGGATACGACATTATTTTCAAAACCAAATTTTTTCCTCATGTTTTCTGAGAGAAAAAACAAATTCTTCTGTATATCCCCGAAGAAATAATAGCTTGTACTATTATCACTTCCAAGTACTGTCAGCAGATAAGATAAATCACAGTAATTATTAGATATAAATTGCTGAAGTTTATCATGATAATCCGGCATTCTCGCCTCTGTAGTAAAAGGCAACGCATTCGCCTTATTATCATACCAGCTACACGGTTCCTTTTCTCCATTCCTCTGTTCATCCACCCACTCCAAAATCTGCTCTGCATTGACCGGCAGCTGATCCGACCAGGCATAACTGATAGAAACTTGACAGATACTTTGCATAAAAGACAAACGCAGCCCTTCAATATCTCTTTTTATATCGTCCTCACTTGTATTGTAATATAGTGCAAGAAACTCCTCCCCGCTGACACGATAGATCCGCTCTGTGTGCAACACTGTTTTAAGAATCTGATAACACTCCTTGAGCAAAGCATTTCCAGCCTTATGACCTTGTGTATCGTTGGTTTCTTTTAAATTATTGATTTCACAACAGATCACACCAACAGACTTCCAACTATCAGCAAGCATATTGTGTTCAAACATCGCATTGTAATTATACGCTCCCGTGAGCCGATCATAGTAGCTCATTTTATTGAAACGAAGATACAAATCACGGCGTTTTAACTGTGGCACCATATACTTTCCCAGTTCCTTCATCACCTGAGACAATAACGGAATAGTCTCCGCAGCCGGATTGGCTATTCCCATAAATCCTTTTATTGATCCGTTCTCCGAAATTGCACCAACCACTAGCGACTCAATTCCTTGAGGCTTTAACAGCGAATAGGTTGCTGGATATGCTTTACAGATATCTTCTATATTCTCAATCTCTACGGTTTCCCCTTGTTCAAATGTCTGCATCCAATAACTGATGTCAGATAATGGCAGATTGCGCAATATATCGATCTGTGGCTTAGTGCCTTCGGCACACCATTCATAAGTATTCGTAATCGTATTGTCCTTATAAATCTCAAAAATACGTGCTCGATCACCTTGAAACAGCGTACCAAGATATTTCAAAAGTTGATCTAATGCCTTATCAGGATCCAAAGTTTCAAAGAAAAGTTGCAGACATTCATTTAATATAGCTTCACGTCGTGTAAAATAATTCTCTGCCTTTTCCATTCCTGATTTATTCATCTCTGTCGCCATTTCTACCCGATATTTTTGACCATCACGGATGATAACTGTATCTTTTATAACAAAGCGCTGGTCCAAAATAGGATTTTCGTGTGCCCATGTTACAAACTTTCCTGGTTCCAGCGTCTTGTTATTACAAAAAATACAAGGCGAATTTTTGCTTTGCAAAACCTTATAGCACTTCTCGCCTTTATATGTATCTGTTTCTGAATAACCAAGACTTTCCCTTAAACGCCGGTTCATGAATACAAGTTCATTCGTCTCCATATCTGAAATGTAAATCTTCTCATCCAGTCCCTCAAAATAATTAATTAAGTCCCTCAATGTTTTCTTTCCTTTCTCTAAAAACACTTTGAATACAAGGATTCTTTATCTGTTATTATACATCTAATACTTATGAGTTGAGAAGAGAAATTTTATCTGTTTTAAAAATATCTTTCCGAACATTATGAATCATTCCAAGTCGGACAAACCTTGATTTTTCTACTTCTCTATGCTATACTACCACCCGTAACAAAAACCCGAAAAATAAGGTCTTACAAGGGTTTCGCCGATTTTCGGCGTTAAGGGAAGACAAGAAAGCCCTCCACCGGAAGCCTTTCCTGTCCGCTTAGGCGCGTGTGTTCGTGACCTTCCACACGTAAAACAAAACTAAAGGAGAACAACAAAATGAACGTATCAAAAAACATCAATGTGCTGTTCATGGCACAAGCAGCGATGATTGCTGCCATCTATGTCGTTATCACACTTGTATTCGCACCTTTCAGCTATGGAGAAGTGCAAGTCCGTCTGTCAGAAGCCCTGACAATCCTTCCTGTTTTCACCCCTGCCGCTGTTCCCGGACTGTTTATCGGCTGTCTGATCAGCAATATCATGGGCGGATGCATTGTACCGGATATTATCTTCGGCAGTCTGGCAACTCTCTTCGGAGCAGTCTTTACATACTCCCTGAGAAATCAAAACAAATATCTGGCTCCGGTTCCACCGATCCTAGCGAATATGCTGATCGTGCCGTTTGTACTTCGCTTCGGCTATCAGGTTCCATTGCCGATTCCGTTTATGATGCTGACAGTCGGTATCGGAGAAGTCATCTCATGTGGACTTCTGGGTATGATTCTTTATGCCGCACTGTACAAATATAAATCTGCGATCTTCCGCACTGCGTAAATAGTGCGCCAGGCAGTCAACTAAAAATACGTCCTGTTAAAGCTTCTCACACTTTAGCAGGGCGTATTTTTATTCACTTACTTGCAGTATCCGATAAATGTATTCCCGCTTCCCGCGATCATCGCTTCCATATCGTCCATCAATATTGTAACGACTCCACCATCATCTGGATTTACATAAGTCACTGTATCCACCGTATATCCAATCAGTAGAATCGCATGACTGGAATCCGTCATAGCAATCACCGGCATCCCCTTATTGATAATATAAAGCACTTGATCCAATGTACATCCGCTCAAATCAATCCGCTTCGCCTGATACTGCTCCATATACTCTACACAAGCTTCAAAAGAAGTCTGTCCATCCGCTTTTTTGATTCCTTCTGCCTCAATTCCATAAGCCAGATCACGATTTCCCTTTTCCCAGATATATGCCTGTTCGGAAGAAATCACAACACCGGAAATCTGTTCTGCTTTCTGAATTGCATACGCAGCTTTATCATACACAGCAACCAGTTTCCCCACGCCGTACACATAATACTTATCGCTCTTCATTCTATCATCAAACGAAATCGTTACAGCATCCTCCACGCTGACCAGCTTCGGGCGCAAAATACGCGGGGACAGTTGTCGGATCTCTTCCTGAAATGTCAGACGCATCTGCTTCTCTTTTAAATCTGTGGAATAGCTTTCTGCCGTTACAGCACTTTCTTTTCTTTCTTCATTGCTCGTAATAAAATCCTGACTTGTACCGGTATAAATGTTATCTGTCTTTGTTACCCGGTTTATGGTCACTAGATTTTTCTCTACCAGAATATCAGAAACATAAACGCCTTCCTGTGTATATTTCTTCAAAGACTTATTAGAAGCGTCAAAAATCTCCAACGCATACATAGGAATCACTTTTTCTCCGGCAACTGTCTTTCCTCGATCTACTTCTTTTACATACCCGCATATAAAATCATTTTTTATAAATCCAAGCGGTCTGATACCACTTTCTTCCGGGGCTTTTACTTCATAATTCTCTCCGTTTGCCAGATTCATCACCCGAACTTCTTGCGCTGTGTTCAGATCCCCATCTGTCTGATATGCCAGTAGATGCCCATCCGCCGAAGCGACATACTGCCCTTCTTTCAGATTCTCTGCCAGTTCCTTCTGTCTTCCATTTGTAGTATCTACCTGATAGAGCACGCCTCCGGCAAGCACATACAAAAGATGTTCCTGCTGATTATAGTACACCATTTTCCCCAGTTCATCCTCTGCAATTACAAAGGATTTCGTACTTGGGATAAATGCAATTTCTTCCACTGCATTTTTCTGGATATCAAAGTAGTATACATTGACCCCCACTTTTCCCTCATGCTCCCCTCGGTTCATATATCCATATACTGCAAACGTCGTACTTCCATCATCTTCCATACTGATAATACGAATCTCATGCTCATCATTTCTACTTCGCGCATCCCGTCCCTCTGTGTTGGCAAAACTAAACACCAGTGACAGTTCATCCCGTTTCAGATGATAGGTCCAAAGTGCCCGTTCCTGTACAAAAGAAACAACCGTTCCTTTCTTATTCACTTCATAACTGACATCCTTGTCTGTCATTCCCAGCAAAATCCCCTCTTCATCTAGCACCTTTTTGTTCCCATTAAACACCTGATTCATCGTCCGATTATAATCTAGCAAATACATTTTCCCTTCACTGCTTCTTATACGGAAAAATTCTTTGACATTATAAATTTCTGTCTCTTTGCTGTCTCCTTTGCAGCTCACCTGATAATCTGCCAGCAGAGATGTATACGTACTGTTACTTTCTTTGATGCTCCATGCCACTTCTGCTGCAAGTTCCGGTTTCAAATCGCCCCATTGAATGTGCCGTAGGTTAGAATGAATGTTCACGGTCTGATAAGTCGTATTGTCACTTTCCTCTCCAGGCTCTAAATATTCTGCCAGAGAACTGCCTTCTCCGGCAAGCGCCTTTGCATGAAAATCCTGTGCAAAATCCAGACACTCCTTCGTCCATTTCCCTGACTCCCGTTCAATTCGTGTGTAGAAATAAACAATTTCCTCCTCCCCGGTTTCTACCATCACCTTCAAAACAGATTCCGGAGCAGATTCCGGAAGCCCTGCATTCAGATCTAGCTTTACATTCGTACCGGAAACATCCTTCACCACACGATTCAGATACACATCTTCCCCATCCAGTGAACACACTTCGTACCGGATGTCTTCGATTTCATTTCCGTTCCGTTGCAAATTCATCGTCAGCATCCCATTGTCGGCAATCGGTGTAATGGTATCCCTCATCGCTGTAATATCCATCTCATCTGTATATCCCGCCAATGTATTTACCACTTGACCTTCCACTACAAAAGATACTCTTGGCAAGGTAGGATCGCTCAAACCAACCGTCCGGTCATCTCTTCCCTGATTCGTAATCAAAGAGCTCACAACCAATGCTGCCAGAAATACCAGTAGCAGAATCCCCACTCTCTTCCATATTCCTATCTTCTTCATGGTCTGTTACCCTCTTATATCTGTACAATTGTGACGCATTTCTTTGATCAGCTTCCCAAGTGTTGGGCTGACTGACAAAAACTCCTCACAAGCCTCAATCTGCTCCATTTTTTCTTTCCATAAACGCTCTGTCTGTAGAGAGTCTTTCACCCTCTGCAGCTTCGATATTCTCTTTGCAGAAAGTGCAGGATCCTTCACTGCACGGAGCAAAATATTTTTCGGTGTATGTTCCATATCAATAAACTCCAGCACCTGCACATGATATCCTACATTTTCCAAATATTCCGCCCGCAGCCCATCGGTCACAAGCGCCGCAAATCGTTCCTTTAGAAGTCCATATTTCATGATTGGAGCGAGTATTTCATTTTTCATCTGCTTATTCAGCTCATGCTGACAACACGGAACAGACAGGATCACACGGGCATTCCATCCCACTGCCTTTGCCAATGCATAATCGGTTGCCGTATCACATGCATGAAGTGTTACCACCATATCAACTGTGCTGACACCTTCATAATCTGCAATATCTCCCTCCAGAAATGTCAGCTTTTCATACCCGTATTTTTTCGCAAGTGTATTACACTTCTGAATCACATCCTTTTTAAGATCCAGACCGATAATCCGAATATCATATTGTTTCAGTTCATGCAGATAATAATACATTGCAAAAGTCAGGTATGATTTTCCACAGCCAAAATCTAGAATGGTCACTTCTCTGTCTTTATCGAGCTGTGGAAGTATATCTTCAATAAATTCCAGAAAGCGGTTGATCTGACGGAATTTATCAAACTTCGTCCGTACGATCATCCCCTCCTGCGTCATCACACCCAAATTCTGTAAAAATGGAACCGGAACTCCCTCTTTCAGAATATACCGTTTCCTTCGGTTATGGGATGTGTCAACCGGTACCGCCTTTCTCTCTCTTGCTTTCCGTTTCTGAAT
>JAHHTO010000089.1 GCA_020024595.1 Schaedlerella sp. | reverse complement strand
GTATCATAGCTGAGGCGGAAGTGTCCGAAGCTGTGATGCAAGCTCCTCGCAGGTGCGAAATACCCAGAGTACAAATCGTAGATTTTTCTATTTCTCTACGCCTTGTTTGGTAAAGTGTTTGTGTAACAAGAATTCTGTTGGAATGACTGTAAGTGCCATAACCAATAATTGGGCAAAAACCAAATAAGTTATAATCATTTCAAAGTTCACATTACTTTTTACAAAAAATAAAATACCAATTGTAATAATTACGAGAATTATTCCCAAAGCAACATTTATTTTCCCCCAATATCTATGGGCATATTTCCAAGTGCTTTCATTTAATCTTGACATAGTAGTTCTATAACCTGAGCCACCGTTCCTATCCTTTGGTGGATTTTCTTTCCATTTATACCCCAACAGAATCATAGATAAAGGAACTAACAGGGAACACCCCGATAAAAATATAAACATAAAATCACCTTCCCTACAACTTTTCCAGTTCGACAAACTGGAATTTGTCTATTACTATTTATCTTTAGTATATCATTAGAAAAATGAGTAATCATTATTTTTCTGCTATCTGTTAGAATATTTTTATCCCATGCTTTATCAAGAATGCAAGCATTGCTTACGCAACAGGCTATTGACAATAGCATGCTCTGAAAACTGATTGATAATCAAGCAGAAAAAGAATAAATATGCTGTATCACAGCAATAAAAAGACATCTCATATCCTGTATGAAATGCCAATTTTATTTTTCTTTATTTTTTTATTGTTTAAAGTCCCTGTGTTTATGCAGATAATCGGATTTTTACTGCTTTTGTATTAAATAAACATTTCATTACTTTATAACCTGTGCATTTATACACTTTTCTTGAAGCATTTTTAACACTTCTTCGGAATAGCGAACAGAAAACAAAGTCAATCCCATTTCATCTTTTCAACCAACAGAGCGTTCCGCTCTTTCACGGCTGGTATGACGGAGCGGATACCAGAACACGATCATATCCCTGCGTTTCGGCAGTAAAGGGTGGTATATACCCTTTTTTCTATTTTTATGATAGAATAAAAAATATAAGTCCTTCATCGTGAAGCAATCTTCAAGTCTGAAATGAATGGAGTACCGTTACGAAGGGCTGTGGGAGATTTCCTGAGAAAATACACTGCATACAGGTAAATACTGTGCTAAGGAGGTTAATCCGTAATGAAAACGATCGCCATCATAGATGATGATGTACATATTGGAAATGTTTTAGAAGAGATCTTACAGCACGAAGGCTACGCAACACTTCGGGCTTATTCCGGCACAGAAGCACTGTATCTTCTTTCACAAAACCGACCGGATCTGATCTTATTGGATCTTATGATGCCGGGGCTTTCTGGAGCGGAAGTCCTTCCTCATATCCAAGACACCCCGGTAATTGTCCTCAGTGCCAAAGTAGGTGTACAAGATAAGGTATCCCTTTTACTGGGTGGCGCTGTCGATTATGTGACCAAGCCTTTTAACGTCGAAGAGCTGCTGGCTCGCATCGCTGTACAGCTTCGTAACGTATCAAATTCGTATGGTGCCAATATTCTGCACTGTGGAGATCTGAAACTGAATACCCCAACCATGTCGGCTTCTGTCTGCGATATACCGCTCTCACTGACCAGAACAGAGTATGCCCTTCTAAAACTCCTAATGCAGAATCCATCACAAGTCCTATCCAAAGGTGTTCTACTTGACCGGATCAGTTTGGACACGCCGGACTGTACGGAACGTTCCCTAAAGCAGCATATCTCCAATCTCCGTAAAAAATTGCAGGAGGTCGGCGGTAAGGACTATATTGAAACAGTCTGGGGCATTGGATTCAAGCTGTCAGAACAAAAATCTTGACCAAATCTTGACAAATATCTTGACCACTTTCTTGACCTTTTTCTGTTACACTAAAGATCATCAAAGGAGGCGGTAACTATGGACTATGTTTTAGAAACAAATAATTTAACGAAAACCTATGGAAGGTTCCAGGCATTGCGGGGATTAACTATGCACATCCCTCAAGGCTCCATCTACGGATTTGTAGGCAAAAACGGAGCCGGTAAAACCACTCTGATCCGTTTGATCTGCGGCTTGCAGGCACCCACCGATGGCACTTATTCTCTATATGGTATTGATTTTAAACAAAAAGGACTCAAGAAATCTCGCCGCCGCATGGGTGCCGTGGTGGAAGCACCGGCAATTTACTTGGACATGACCGCTGAGGAAAACCTCAAGCAGCAATCTTTGGTTCTGGGGCTTCCCTCTTACGATGGATTGGGGGATATCCTGAAGCTGGTGGGCTTAGGGAATACCGGGAAGAAGAAAACCAAACACTTTTCGCTTGGTATGCGTCAGCGCCTTGGAATTGCAATTGCGCTAGTGGGTGATCCGGATTTTCTTGTTTTAGATGAACCGATCAACGGACTGGACCCACAGGGCATCATTGAGATCCGAGAACTGATCTTAAAGCTCAACCGAGAGCAAAATATTACCGTGCTGATATCCAGTCACATTTTAGATGAGCTTTCTCGTCTTGCTACACACTATGGCATCATTGATGATGGCTGCATGGTGAAGGAACTAAGTGCCGGAGAATTGGAAGCAGCCTGCCGCAAGAAGGTGCATATCACGGTCACAAGTACAACACCGCTTTGCACCGTGCTGGATGAAATGGGTGTGGAATACAAGGTGGATTCTCAAACGGAAGCAGATATTTTTGCAAAGGTGAATGTGTCTCAGCTAGCTGCAAAGCTCTCTCCTTATAACTGTGAGATTCTCTCCATGCAGGAACAGGATGAGAGCCTTGAAGGGTACTATATGAACCTGGTGGGAGGTGGCAAAAATGTGTAATTTGATATCTGCCAATTTTGCCAAACTGAAAAAAGATAAATTCTTTTGGTTTGCATTTTTTCTGATGTTTTCTTGGTCGACTCTACAGGTACTTGCACCACTGATCGAAGCCATACGAACCCCCAAATTCAGGCTTCCTGCCCTGGATGAGCCGTTTGTTCAATATTATCCTCTCATGGGCGGCTTGTGTGCTATCCTTACCGGACTATTTATTGGCAAAGAGTATAGTGACGGAACCATGCGGAATAAAGTTATTGCAGGCCATTCCAGAGCAGCGATCTATCTGTCCAATTTTGTGGTGAGCACCTCTGCCGGGTGGTTTCTGAATGTTGCATGGATCCTTCCCATGCTTCTAATTGGGATTCCTTTTTATGGAATGTTTTCAAGTCCCCTCACCATAGTTTCCTATACACTTGTCTCTCTTCTTATGATTGCAGCACTTACGGCTGTGTTTACTGTTTTTGCAATGCTGATTGCTAACAAAACAAATTCGAGCATTTCCATTATCTGTGTGTTTTTATTTGTATTGATGTTAGGCAGTGCATGTTATAATCAGCTGTGTGAACCGGAAATCATTCGAGGTGGGGATATTGTTGTTGAAGAAGGTGGAAATGTGAGCATAGAAAAGTCGGAACCTCAAAACAATCCGTCCTATGTCAGCGGAAACACACGCAAAATCCTTGTCTTTGTCAGAGACTTTTTGCCCACTGGGCAGGCTATTCAGATGGCAAACGAAGAACAAATCGATCCACCGATCATGCTCATGTATTCCTCAATGATTATTCTGCTGTCCACCTATACAGGAATCATGGTATTCCGTAAAAAAGATTTAAAGTAAAGAAAGGCAGGTGAAGAAGATGTTCCCGTGGACATTGTGCAGTGTATTGATTGTTCTCGTACTGCTGCTACTCATTAAAATCGTATTTCTCAAAAAGGGAATCAAGGATGTGTGTGCATCCCTTCGGGAACATCTTTCTGTTGATACGAATACACTGATCTCCGTTTCATCCGGTGATCACCAGATTAAAAAGTTGGCGGCTGAGATTAACACGCAGCTCCGTCAACTTCGCAAAGAACGACGCCGGTTTCAAAATGGCGACCGGGAGTTGAACGAAGCAGTCACGAATATTTCCCATGACTTGCGGACGCCCTTAACAGCTATCTGCGGCTATCTGGATCTGTTGGAGCGTGAGGACATGAGCGAAACAGTCCAAAGGTATCTCGGACAGATTGAAGAAAGGACCGAGACTATGAAGACCCTCACTGAAGAGCTGTTCCGATACAGTGTCATTCGTACAGAAGAAGACTCTGTCCCTGAAAATCTGGACCTATGCCGAGTATTGCAGGATGATCTTCTCTCTTTCTACGGTGTCATACAGAAAAAAGGCATCGTCCCTCAAATTTCTCTTCCGGACACTCCGGTCTGGCGATTGCTGGACAGGTCGGCATTGGACCGTATTTTCTCCAATATCATCAATAATGCGATCAAGTATTCTGATGGCGATCTTGCCGTAGAGCTGACAATAGATGGGGTGATCACATTTTCCAACAAGGCAAAAGGCTTAATGTCAGTGGAAGTAGATCGACTGTTTAACCGCTTTTATACTGTGAACTCCGGACGAAGTTCCACGGGGTTGGGACTTTCCATCGCCAAGATCTTGACAGAAAAATGCGGTGGTCAGATTACAGCGGAATATCACAAGGAACGGCTGTATATCAAAATACAATTATGAACCTGATCCTTATATCCAGCAGATCTACATGAACAATATCTTCACATTTTACCAATAATGATTAGATAATTTCCAAACATAATTTTTCTCATCTGTTCACACCAAGCCACGTGGTACCAGCACCATATTACAGATATTATTACAGAAAGAGAAGCATAGGCTATCTCCCCCTATGCTTCTCTTTCCTTTTCTGCTGCTTCAATTCAAACCGCCGCTGTTTCCCTGTTTCCCGTCGTTCCCGACTCACAGTCTTACGCTCAGTTTTCAACTGCTCCTGCTGCAATTTCAAAGCCTGCTGCGATTTTGTACCTATACCGGTATTTTGTACCTGTTTCCGCACTTCTCGCTGTACCCGTTTTGGATTACGAGCAGCTTCCTTTACATCCGTTACCACAGCCGGACTAAATCGTAGCCGATAGTAATTTTTCAGAACAAAATCATATACCTCATAATCTTTCGGTTCCGCTCCAAACGTAACCTTGCATACAGATAGTTTGCCCTCCGATATACGTTCAAACACACCGATCCAGAATGGTTCCTCAAAATATACTGTCAATCTGCCTGTTACTTTGTCCATGACAAATCCTCCTTAAACGATTGTAATGAACAAAGAACGGACGACCCTAAGGAGGGAGGGTTACTTACACCAAACGGTGCGACCGGGCTACCTACCGGTTCTGTAAGGGATTTTCTCTTACGTTGCGTTTTTATCTTTGTTTTTTAAGTTTATCACATTATTTCCTATTTATCCATAAAAAATCAGGGAACAGCTGCCACCTTTTCGACAAAGCCTTGTCAAAAATTTAATTTTACAATTCATATTCCCATACTTGTATTATCCGAAAGAACACACTACAATATACTTACTAAAAAAATGGCTAAAATCCAGCTGATACCGAAAGATACAGAAATGCCAATGGATAAACACAGAAAGGGATACAAAATTAATGAAACACCGACTATTAATCGTAGAAGACGACACTGATATGAATAATCTTTTGAAAATAATATTACAAAATGAAGATTATGAGGTAGCTCAAGCATTTTCAGGTACAGAGGCGAGTTCTTATTTTGATAAAAATATTCCTGACTTAGTATTACTTGATCTTATGCTCCCTGGAATGACAGGAGAAGAATTATTACATAAAATTCGTGAGGAAAAACAGTGTAATGTCCCCGTACTGGTACTTTCGGCTAAGAATGCTTTGAAAGACAAAGTTACGTTACTTAGCATTGGTGCAGACGATTATATTACAAAGCCTTTTGAACCAGAGGAAGTCATTGCAAGGATACAAGCTGCACTTCGCCGCAGCTTCTTAACCACAGAAACAAATGGTTCAAAACAAGATGTATATTCTTATAAAAACATAGAACTGTACCCTAATTTGCGGAAAGTAACCGTGCAGGATAAGGAACTATCTTTGACTGTAAGAGAATACGAAATACTATATCTGCTCATTCAAAATCCAGAAAAAGTATACTCAAGAGAGCATCTTTATGAACTTGTTTGGCAAGAGGGATATTACGGAACAGATCATACTGTGAATGTTCATGTCAGCAATTTACGAAAGAAAATAAAAGAATATGATCTCTTGGAGGAATATATTCAATCTGTTTACGGTATCGGATTTCGGTTAGCTAAATCTTGATACTTTCTTGACTATTCCTTGAGGACTTCTTGACTGCTTTACTATTATACTCTCTACTGTAAAGAAAAACTGAGAACATACAGCAGTTCTGGATCGGAGGTTTAAGAATGGAAAAATATGTTGTCGAAACTAGGCAAGTTACAAAGTCTTATGGATCACTTCTCGCACTGGACGATGTATCTATTCATGTAAAGCGTGGAGAAATTTATGGCCTGATCGGTGATAACGGTGCCGGTAAAACCACTCTCTTAAAAGCGCTTACAGGGCATATCTGGCCCACAAAAGGCAAAATATGTCTTTTTAATCAACAGGGCGAAAAGGAATTAGAATGCTGCCGGAAACAGATTGGTGCAGTAATCGAGAAACCGGGCTTTTTCCCCTATCTATCTGTCGAGAAAAATTTGGAGTATTGTAGGATTCTCAAAGGTATACCGGGAAAAGACTGCATAGAACAAGTCTTGCGATTAGTGGGGCTTTGGGACAGACGCAAAAGCAAGTGTAAAGAGCTTTCTATGGGAATGAAACAACGTATCGGACTTGCGATTGCTATGATCGGTGAACCACAGCTCTTGATTCTTGACGAACCCATTAACGGTCTTGATCCCAGTGGTATTATCGAATTTCGCAATCTATTACATCGGTTGAACCAGGAGAAAAATATCACTATTTTACTGTCAAGTCATATTCTGTCAGAACTTCAACAAATAGCTACCACATTTGGTTTCTTAAGTAAGGGAATGCTAATCGAAGAAATCAGTATCACAGAGTTGAACGAAAAATGTTCCAACTATCTGGAAATCACAGTGTCTGATATAGATGCATATGCAGCTATGCTAGATCAGTGTTTCCCAGACGAATTATATAAAATTCTACCAAATCATGTTGTTCAGTTGTCCTGCCCTAAACGGAATATCGAAGAATATAGCCAATTGGCTGCTTCACACGGAATCTTAATCACAGGACTTGAACGCCACCAATATTCTTTAGAAGATCATTATATAAATCTGAAAGGAGGCTCAAACCATGCTTAATTATGTAAAAAGTGAGTTTTATCGAATTATACATTCGCCCACACTATACGTAGTAGGACTTTGTTTCATCGCTGCTCCACTACTCTTGAATATTATGCTTTATTGCTTTACTCTTTACCAACCAGATTTCCCTTATTCAACAACTTCGTTTTCTTATTCTAATATCGTAGCAAATCCAATGACTTTTTGCTTTGCTGCACTTTTTCTGGTTTTTGCACTTTATGAAGGGAATGAGAAAAATGGAAATCTAAAAAATGTAGTAACATCCGGTATTTCCAGAAAAAAGATTTTCATGGGGCAAATTGTTGTTTGCTTGGTTGTATCGGTTATTATTCTTATTATTACAGTCTCCGTATATATTTTTAGCGCACAATTCTTATTAAAAGTTGAAGGTCCTGTCACAGCTATGGATTTAGTTGTTGAATCTCTTGCTGTGACTCCTATCGCAGTGGCAGCTTTGATTTTGAGCATCGTTGTATCAATGATTTTTGAGAAATCTTCGATCGGAATAATCTATTGGCTTTGCATTTTTGTTTTTGTGCCACAAGTACTTTTTTATATTGGCATTAAAATTGATCCTATCCGTGAAATTGCACTATGGATGCCTCAAAACTTATTTAGTGGTATGCAGGTGAATCAAAGCGTGTGTACCCCTATTTGGGCTACCCAAAACGGTCTTTCCAGATGTTTGATTTCTGGTTTTATCGGAATTGCCATTTTTGGTATTGTGGGAGTATTCAGTTCAAGAAAAAGAGAACTCTAACAATACATAACTGTACACTGTACGTATCACAATTTCCAAATCTGGGAGGTGAATATATGTTTGGTGCCTTACTGGTTCCTGTTTCAATTTTAGCACTCTACTTTGCAATCCGATTTTATCTGCTGAAAAGATCATTAAAAGAAATAAATCAAGAATTGCAAATAATCCAAAAAAACTTGACACAAAATCATGTTTTACATTTACCTCTTCCTGATCATGATCTAGAAAAGCTCCTAAAGTCAATCAATTGTACTTTAAATGCAATTCGCAATGAACGCAAAGCATATGCAAAGCGTGAGCATGAATTTCAATCACAAATCGAAGCCATCAGCCATGATTTGAGAACCCCCTTAACCGTTATACTTGGTTATTTAGGATTCTTTCAAAAGCAACGTTCCTCATTTACTGTTGAACAAAGAGAAATTCTTGATGTGATGGAGCGCAAAACAAGGTCAATGAAAAAACTGATCTCACAGTTCTATGACTACTCCCGCTTAACTTCCGGCAATTATGAATTAGAAATAGAAGAAATCGATGTAGGAAGAACTTTACGAGAAATTTTTGCAGAGAACTGCATGGCATTAGAAGAAGCTCAACTAAATGTACAGGCAGACTTCCCAAATCATCCTGTTTGGGTAGAGGGTGAAAGAATTGCTTTGGAGCGTATTTTTTTAAATCTGTTCCAAAATTGCAGAAGGTATGCCAATCACTTCCTAAATTTATCAATGAAAGAAAATGGCACAGAAATTCAGATCATCTTCGAAAATGATATTCAAAAAACTGATGTAGAAAATGTTCCATATTTCTTTGATCGCTTTTATATGGCAGATACTTCGAGAAATAAAGGCGGAACTGGTTTGGGATTGACAATTGCAAAGTGCTTGGCGGAAGAAATGAATGGTAAACTGATTGCCACATTGGGTGAAAACAAAGATCAGAGTGTACCATTACTTCGCTTTACGCTTTACTTAAAAAGAACGAGTAACAATGAAGCGAGACCATGAGGAGATGTCTGTAAATAGTATCCCTAGTAAAGAGCCCGGGAACCACATAAATGCTGGATTTCCGAGCTCCATTTTTTATTCAAACTCGGGTGCGGATAATATAACCTAGGTGCTTTTCATTACACATGCATGTTCACTTGTAAACATTAAATGATTACCCGCAATCGTATATTCCCGTTCCACATAGTCTTCCGTAATTGGAAACATATCTTGTATCAGAAAGACACTCTCTCGACTATTATCCAGTTTTATTATATGTAAAATATCACAAGGTATCCTCAAAAAACTTGTCCTTTATGATATAAAATCCTGTCTTCTTCATTCGTTTCATCCTCTTCATAGATAAGGAAAAGTCCTCCACCTTTCGGCGAAGGACTAAACTTACACCCCGACCATTTATATACCACATATCGGTCAGTGGTAAACTCTCTTTGTACCTGTATTTTAGTAAGCACAAAGAAGAAAGTCACTAGAAACACTTGATACCAAACATATTGTTACATCAAACAATTTTTGTTATCGATATTGATAACACTTGCTCTGTAACTGTGGATAATAGCAGTATACGCCCGCTCAAATTATAAACTGATTTCTCCCCATGATCTTTCTCACACATACCTGTATATTATTCAATCCCGCAAAACTCTACTTGATTCGTAGTACGTAGCCAATACCTTAGCCCCAAAACAGTTCGTTATTGAAATCTTTTATATGTATTATCTCTGATTCTATAGAATCTTATTGTCAGTAACTTATACAGTATATACCAAAATCATCTGACACCTTTTTTCATTTTAAAGTTTAAATACTTTCAGATAGCAATCTAACTCCCCTACAACCTGGAATTCTCTGTTTGTTTTAATCTTTCTTTCCAACTGCCATTCCTATTTCCAAACTTATTATCTATCATTCTCTTTAGTCATTGCTTCTTTCCAGAC
>JAHHTO010000088.1 GCA_020024595.1 Schaedlerella sp. | reverse complement strand
GCAGGAGATGCAGTCGTGCTGGCAAGTCTTTTGCTTGGTTTGGAATTGGTTTCTGCATTTGATGTCAGTTCCGTGAGTTCAATGAGTGAAAGTATACGTTCTGAGAAAATTGTGGAAAATGCGAGTGACAGAGAATTTCTAAAATTGAACCTGAGCGTGCATGCACATATAGAGGAAACACCGGATTTGTTGGAAATTGCTGCGTCCATAGAAGCTGCGAAATGTAGTAGTAAGAAATTACAGACAAAAGAAACTTTGGAAGATGGACAGACAGTAGTATCAGCAGAAGAATTCGTGGGAATCATGGGGCCAAAAGCAGATGTGCCAGAAGCAATCTCACCGGAAGCGATTGTAGCGGAGGCAGAATATGTGGAAAGTGATTCTTCAGATGTGGAGATTTCAAAGGATGATATAGTGACAGAGAATTCCGTTGCTTCCGACGGAAATACATTTTTGGAAGATGTGCCTATTTCGGAAGAAAATAAAGTAACAGAAGATGTAGATAAGATTGATGGTAATAGTATACCGGAATTTGTAGTTGTACCAGATGAAGATCGTGTTATGGATAGTGAATCTGATGGGATGGATGACGCAGATGATGCGGCGGAGGAAGAGATAATGCCTGGTAACGGTTTTTTGATTGACAAGGCTGGAATGATTTATGGAATAGATAAAGAGGCATTTAAAGTTACAGACGGGTATTTACAACTTCCAGCAGAGGGGTGTGTTGGGATTAAGAGGGAAGCATTTTCAGAGATAAGTGCAGAAATTGTGGAAATTTATATTCCACCTAATATCTCTATCATAGAAGAAGGGGTGTTTTCTGATCTTTCTCTGCTGGAGTGGATTGAAGTTGAAAGTGGAAATACAGGATATAAGAGTATAGATGGTGTTTTGTTTGACGGAAGTGGCACAACACTTTTGTCATTTCCTGGTGGAAGAACAGATTCATATGCTGTTCCGGAAGGCGTGGTAAGAATCGCAGAAGGTGCTTTTGCCAATACCGCACTTTCTTGCCTTGATTTATGGCGGTGTAATCTGGCAGAAATAGGTGCGAACATATTTGGCAGTCACAACGGAAATGGAATAAAACTGATCGTTCCGGCAGAATCTATAGACTGGTATCAGAATCTGTTTGCTGGATATGATGTATGGATTTCTTAGAATGGGGAACTGTTTGTTCTTGAACATTTTGCAGACTTGCTCTATAATAAAATGAGTTATGTGAAATGGATTAGAGGATAGGAGAAGAATAGTGATGAATAAAGTAAGAACAAGATTTGCGCCAAGTCCGACAGGAAGAATGCATGTGGGCAATCTGCGTACGGCGCTTTATGCATATTTGATCGCAAAGCATGAAGGTGGAGATTTTCTGCTCCGTATTGAGGATACGGATCAGGAAAGATTTGTAGAAGAGGCAATGGGGATCATTTACCGCACGATGGAAAAGACAGGACTGATTCACGATGAAGGACCAGACAAGGATAAGGGTTATGGTCCTTATATTCAAAGTGAAAGAACAGCTTCCGGTCTGTATTTGAAGTATGCAAAGCAGTTGGTGGAGCAGGGTGATGCTTATTACTGTTTTTGTGACAAGGAACGTCTGGATTCTCTAAAGACGTCTGTTTCTGAGAGTGGAACAGAGATTGTGGTTTATGACAAACATTGTCTGGGTCTTTCAAAAGAGGAAGTAGAGGCGAATTTGGCTGCAGGTAAGCCATGGGTGATTCGTCTAAATGTTCCGAATGAAGGAACCACCACATTTCACGATGAGATTTATGGTGATATTACTGTTCAAAATGCAGAACTGGATGATATGATTCTTATTAAGTCAGATGGATACCCAACGTATAATTTTGCGAATGTCGTGGATGATCATCTGATGGAGATCAGCCATGTGGTCAGGGGGAATGAGTATCTTTCCTCTGCACCGAAGTATAACCGCCTGTATGAAGCGTTTGGGTGGGAAATTCCGGTGTATGTACACTGTCCGTTGATTACAGATGAAGAGCATAAGAAGTTAAGCAAACGAAGTGGGCATTCTTCGTTTGAAGACCTACTTGAGAAAGGATTTGTAACAGAGGCTGTTGTGAATTACGTTGCACTACTTGGATGGTGTCCGACAGACAATCGAGAAATTTTTACTTTGGAAGAGCTGGTAGAGGCATTTGATTATCGCCATATGAGTAAGTCTCCTGCAGTATTTGATATTGTGAAATTGAAATGGATGAACGGAGAGTATCTAAAAGCAATGGATTTCGACTGCTTTTATGAAATTGCAGAACCGTATATTCGAGAGGTGATAACAAAGGATTTTGATTTAAAGAAAATTGCAGCCCTTGTGAAGACGCGGATTGAGGTTCTGCCGGATATCAAAGACCAGATTGATTTCTTTGAAGCAGTTCCGGAATATGATAATGCACTGTATCTACATAAGAAAATGAAGACCAATGCAGAAAACGCATTGGTAACGTTACAGGAGTTACTTCCGGTTCTGGAAGCGCAGGAAGATTATAGTAATGATGCTCTGTTTGAAAGTCTAAAGGCATTTGCAGGGGAAAAAGAATACAAGATTGGGTATGTCATGTGGCCGATTCGTACTGCTGTGTCCGGGAAGCAGAATACACCGGGCGGAGCGACAGAAATCATGGAAGTGCTTGGAAAGGAAGAGTCTTTAAAGCGTATTCATGCGGCAATTGAGAAACTCAGCTAGATAAGAGAGGGAGAAATGAGCTTTAATCAGGCCCAGAAACAGGCGGTCACCCATGGAGAAGGACCCTGCCTTGTATTGGCAGGTCCTGGATCAGGGAAGACACTAACGATTGTAAATAGAATCAAATACCTTGTAGAGGAACGAAACGTAAGACCAGAAGAAATTCTGGTCATTACTTTTACGAAATATGCTGCGACGGAGATGAAAATGCGGTTAAAATCTTTGATGAAGGGAAAACAGCTGCCAGTGACAATGGGAACCTTTCATGGAATTTATTATGGAATTCTGAAGTGGGCATATAAGCTGGGAGCAGAGAATATTTTTTCGGAAGAAGAGAAGTATCGTCTGCTGCGTCAGATTCTGAATCAGCAGGAGGAACTGGAAATTTTCGATGAAGAAGATTTTTTACAGGAGATTGTCAATGAAATCGGCGTGGTGAAGAATCATCGAATAGAAATTCAGGAGTATCAAAGTCAGCGGTGTGCACCGGATTTGTTTCGAAATATTTATCTGGAATATGAGAAAATGCGGAAACAGCTGCGTAAGATTGATTTTGATGATATGCTTGTACTTTGCTATGAACTTTTTGTCAAACGCCCAGATGTGTTGAGTATGTGGCAGACAAAATTTAAATACATTTTGATTGATGAATTTCAGGATATTAACCGAGTACAGTACGATGTGATTCGAATGCTTGCGGAACCGGAACAGAACCTGTTCGCGGTGGGAGATGATGATCAGTCGATCTACGGGTTTCGCGGAGCAGATGCAAAACTGATGTTTCAATTTCTGAAAGATTACCCGGATGCAAAGCAGATTCTTCTGGATGTCAACTATCGTTCTACATCCAATATTGTGCGAAATGCGTTGAAAGTCATTGGAAACAATCAAATCCGTTTTGAGAAAGAGATCCGCACAAAGAAAGAGGCAGGACACAGTCTCCATGTGCAGGAAGTCAAAGATACGGTAGAGGAAGCCGAATATATTGTTGCGGAAGTGGAAAAATATGTGCAATCTGGTACCAAACCGGAGCAGATTGCGATTCTTTACCGGATTCATACAGATGCAAGAGCTCTGGTAGCGCGGCTGGTAGAGCGAAAGATTCCTTTTCAGATGCGGGAACATATGCCTAACTTGTATGAGCATTTTATTGCAAAGGATATCTGTGCTTATTTAAGAATGGCACAGGGGACACTGTCCCGGGCAGATTTTTTACAGATTATGAACCGACCTGTACGATATTTCGGACGAGATGCAGTTTCGGGAAGGGGAGAGATTTCTTTTGAGGAACTTCGGATTGCTTATGAAGATAAGGAGTGGATGCAAGACAGAATCGATCAGCTAGAGTGGGATTTGAAAATGCTGAAAAAGATGGCACCTTACGCAGCAATTCAGTATCTGCGCAAGAAAGTTGGATATGATGATTTTCTACGGGAATATGCACAGTCAAAGCAGATACAGAAAAGTGATTTGTTTGAGATTCTTTCGGAAATCGAGGAAGCAGCAAAACCATACCAGACGACAGAAGAGTGGTTTGAACAGATAAAGGCATACACAAATGCGCTGAAGACAAGAGTACAGAAGCAAGAGCAGAATCGCCCGGGTGTCAGGTTGATGACAATGCATGCGGCGAAGGGGTTGGAGTTTGATGTGGTATTTGTGATTCAGACAAATGAAGGTCAAATTCCTTATAAAAAGGCATTAAAAGAAGCGGGAGAAGAGGAAGAACGGCGTCTGTTTTATGTGGCAATGACGCGGGCAAAGGAGGTTCTTCAGATAACCTATGTAAAAATAAAAAACGGAAAGGATGTTTATCCTTCCCGTTTTGTGGATGAATTATTCGAGGGAGTCTAATCCAAGGGCATCTAAATCCAGTTCTTCGTACTCCTGTGTGTCTAGCCACTCGTCATAGGCATCTGCTACAAGATCGAATTCATCATCATCATCGATGTTCTCAAGTTCCGGTTCTCCGTCTTCATGTTCGATGTAGCGGTAGAGGAATACACGGCTTTCTTCTTCCGTGTCGCCTTCATCATCCAGAGGAAGGAGGGCAATGTAGTCCTTGTCCTGTACCGGAAGAATACAGAGAATTGCACATTCTACAGATTCATCATTGTCAAGAAGCAGTGTGACAGTATCCATTGTTGTCTCGTTCATGGGAATCTCCTTTCCAAGCAGTTTGTGTAAAGAGTCTGTTCCAGACTTAAGTTTACTCTAGCAAATTTGATGATAAAAAGCAAGTATTGACAATGATTAAAAACACACAGTAGAATAAAAATAATTACAATTTACTTGGAAAATGATAAAAATATAGATTGGAGGATTTGGTATGAAAAAAAGAGTGTTGAGCGTTCTTTTTACAGTGCTATTTATAATGATGGTATTGGGAGGATGTAAAAAGAATGTCGGAAGTCCAGAAGACAACGCAGTTTCAGAGACAGAGGAAGAAACAGAAGAAGAGGAAGGATATTTGTTTGGATATATCGGAATTGATATGAAAAATCCTTATTTTGAAACATTGGAATTGTCTATCCAGACTGAATTGCAGAATCAGGGACATCGTTTGATGATTCGGAATCAGGAATCGGACGATGACATCCAGAATCAACAGATAGAGGAACTTATTGCAGAGGGTGTGAAGGCAGTGTTTTTGTGTCCAATGGACAGTGAAAAGATTACAGAAGGGCTGGAAGCTTTGGATGAAGCAGGAATTCCTGTGATCAATGTGGATACACAGGTAAAAGAAAGCAGTCTGATCGAAGCGTTTATCGGATCTGATAATAAGAATGCAGGTTATGTCTGTGGAGAAGATTTAAAAAAGCGTGTCCCAAACGGTGGTAAAATTATTCTTTTGGAATGTGCGTCACGCAATTCTGTAAATCAGCGAATTACAGGATTTGAAGAAGCTATTATGAATTCTGGTTTTGAAGTGTTGAATCGTGTGGATGTGAATGGAGAGAAGGAAGAGGCAAAAGCAAGGATGAAAGAGTTCCTTGCTGAATATCCGGAAATTGATGCTGTGATGTGTGGGAATGACCCGATTGCACTGGGGGCGCTGGAAGCAGTAGAAGAGGCGGGAAGAAGTGAAGTCCTGATTTATGGTGTGGATGGATCGCCGGATGTGAAAAAGAAACTGGCAGAGAATAATCGGAACCTTGTTGGCACTGGCGCACAGTCCCCGATTAATATCGGGAAAAGAGCTGTGGAAACTGCGCTTGCGATTCTAAATGGGGAAGATTATGAAAAAGAGATTTATGAAGAGACATTTTTGATAACGAGAGAAAACGTAGAGCTTTACGGAACCGATGGATGGCAGTAGAAGGAGAGACAGAGATATGAAGAAAGTGGAAGGTTACCCACAACCGCTTGGTGTAACAAAAAGGGGTGGAAGAATGAACTTTGCAGTTTCTGTGCCTGTTGGGAAGAACTGTGAACTGTTGTTATACCGGGCAGGAAGTATGAAACCGGAGATTGTTTTTGAAATGCCGGAAGAAGAAGGGGTGGGGGAAGTCCGTTTTCTTGCAGTGGAAGATCTGGATGAACAGAAGTATGAGTATAATTACCGGATTGGTGGTCATGTGTGCGTAGATCCTTTTGTGAAAGAAGTTGCCCGCACAAAGCAGTTTGGTGTCAGACTGAATGTCGACAAACATGAGATCCGCGGGAAATTTCCAGAGAAAGAATATAACTGGGAAGATGATTGCCAACTTCATTTGCCGTACCATGAGGTAATCGCTTACAGTCTTCATGTACGTGGATTTACAAAGCACAGCTCCTCGAAAGTGAAAGAAAAAGGTACATTTGCAGGGGTGACAGAGAAAATACCTTATTTAAAAGAACTTGGGATCAATCAGATCCAGTGCATGCCTGTATATGAGTTTGAAGAAGTGACAGACAGTAAAACTAATTACTGGGGATATGGAAAAGGGTACTATTTTGCGCCTAAAATGGCTTATAGCGCGACCGGACACGCGAGTATAGAGCTAAAAGATATGGTAAAGGCGTTTCATAAAGCAGGGATTGAAGTGGTTCTGGAAATGCCGTTTGAGAGAGAAATCCTTGCACAGACGGTGGTTGAATGTTTGAAGTATTATATGTTGGAGTACCATGTTGATGGATTTGTTGTGAATCCATATGTTGTGCCCTGGGAATCTCTGAAACGGGATTCGTTGTTAAAAGGTGTGAAATTGATGCAGAAGGATGACAGTTTCCAGAATATTATGAGGCGCTTCTTGAAAGGAGACGAAGGTATGATTTGCGATGTGATACGCGCACTCCGGCACAATACGAAGGAAGACGGAAAGTGTAATTATATTACAGGTCATACAGGATTTACTCTTCAGGATCTTGTTTCTTATGATGGAAAGCATAATGAAGCTAATGGTGAGTTGAATCAGGATGGTCCAGATTATAATTTCAGCTGGAATTGCGGAACAGAAGGTCCGAGTAGGAAGCGAGATATTGTAGAATTACGCCGTCGGCAGGTGAAAAATGCATTCGGGCTGCTTTTAATGGCACAGGGAACACCGTGTATCCTGTCAGGAGATGAGTTTGGAAACAGCCAAAAGGGAAATAATAATGTCTATTGTCAGGATAATGACACGGCTTGGCTGGACTGGAACGGATTGAAAAAATATGAAACACTTTTGGCGTATGTGAAACAGTTGATTGCTCTTCGAAAAGAACATCCGGCACTCCACAAGGAGGAAATGCTACTGGAACTGGATCGGGTAGGATGTGGAATTCCAGATGTATCTTATCATGGAGAAAATGCATGGCAGGCACCGACAGAAGTGCCGAGTCGTCAACTTGGTGTGATGTATAGTGGTTTGGATGTAGGGGATGTCAATTGTTATGTTGCTTACAACATGCATTGGAACAAGCATGAGTATGCACTTCCAACATTGCAAAAGAAGAAAAAGTGGTATTGGGTATTTGGTACAAGTACAGACATGAAAGTGGAGGAAAAACCGGTAGAGAATCAGAAAACAATAGAACTGGAAGCAAGAAGCTTTGTTTTCTTGATTGGAAAGTGAGTTGAAACATGAAAGTAGTCGGACATTTTTGTACAATTACAAGACATAAGATTTTAGTGATGAAAGAATGTTTTCGCGTGGGGCTATATAGACAGGGGCTCCTTCATGATTTGTCCAAGTATAGCTGGACGGAGTTTCGGGTGGGATGCAAGTATTACCAGGGCGATCGTAGTCCAAATAATGCGGAACGAGAAGAGACCGGCCTGTCCCTTGCGTGGCTGCATCATAAAGGAAGGAATAAACATCATTATGAATACTGGATTGATTATGGAATTGATGGAAGTAAGAAATTGATTGGAATGAAGATGCCGGTAAAATATGTAGTAGAGATGTTTCTAGACCGGATTGCTGCGTGTAAGATATATCGTGGATGGAAGTATCAAGATAAGGATCCATTGGATTACTTTCTTAAGGGGGGAACAGAGGGGTACGTGATGCACTCTGAAACGAGAAAACTTTTGGAAACGCTCCTGTACATGCTTGCAGAAAAAGGGGAGGCAGAAACTTTTGCATACATCCGCAGAGAAGTGCTGAAAAATCGACAGTGATAGAGAAGTTACAGCCAGCCGGTATTTGTCCGGCTGGTTTTTATCGTATATTTGACAGCTTGTAGATAACAAATGGAAACATAACAAATGGAAATCAGTTGTAGATCATGAATTTATATGATAGTATAAATATACTCGCAGGGACTTGTGAGTATCACACCGCGTTTCTATTGCAGGTGTATAAAGATGGTTCTAAGATTCAAGGATATTTGTATTCTCAGATGGATTTCCTGTAACAAAAAGAAATATAAGTAAAAAGACGGGACGAGTCCTGTTTATGGGACATGTAAAAATGTAGAATAGACCTATAAAAATATTGTTGACATTTTACAATAAGTATAATACTATATCAATAGAAACGAACAACTGTTCGAGTCAAGAGGAGACGAATTATGGCAAAGGTAAGCAATGAAAAGGTAAATAATGAAGAAAAGAAGAAAGCTCTGGATGCGGCGATCGCAAAACTGGAGAAAGATTTTGGTAAAGGAGCGGTAATGAAGCTGGGAGATTCATCTGCACATGTGAGTGTAGAGACGGTTCCAACAGGTTGCCTGAGTTTGGATTTGGCACTGGGGCTTGGCGGTGTGCCAAAGGGACGTGTAATTGAGGTGTATGGACCGGAGTCCAGTGGTAAAACAACCGTAGCATTACATATGATTGCAGAAGTGCAGAAACGAGGTGGGATTGCCGGGTTTGTAGATGCAGAACATGCTTTGGATCCGGTGTATGCAAAGAATATCGGTGTGGATATTGATGAACTCTATATTTCTCAGCCGGACAGCGGAGATCAGGCACTGGAGATTGCAGAGACGATGGTGCGTTCCGGAGCGATTGATATTATTGTCATTGACTCGGTTGCGGCTCTTGTACCAAAACAGGAGATAGAAGGCGATATGGGAGACAGTCATGTTGGACTACAGGCAAGATTAATGTCTCAGGCACTTCGGAAGCTTACTCCGGTTATCAGTAAATCGAACTGTATTGTTATTTTTATCAATCAACTTCGAGAGAAAGTGGGTGTGATGTTTGGTAATCCAGAGACAACAACTGGGGGACGAGCACTGAAGTTCTATGCTTCTGTTCGTATGGACGTAAGACGGACAGAGACGTTGAAGCAGAGCGGCGAGATGGTAGGTAATCGTACTCGCATCAAGATTGTGAAGAATAAGATCGCACCTCCGTTTAAAGAGGCGGAGTTTGATATTATGTTTGGAAAAGGAATTTCTCGTTCTGGAGATATTCTGGATTTGGCTGCGGGAGTTGACATTGTGAAGAAAAGCGGCGCATGGTATGCTTATGAAGGTGAAAAAATCGGCCAGGGACGTGAGAATGCCAAGAATTATCTGGAATCCAATCCGGAAGTGATGGAAGAGATCGAAAAGAAAGTGCGTGTGCATTATCATTTGGGAGAAGAGGATGCCGAAGATGCTGCTGATAGTTTGAAGCTGACTGCAAAAGGCAAGGCAGCAGGAACTGAAGAAACAGCAGAAAAGTAATGAGGTTCTGCAATGAAAGTGACAAATGTAGAAGCGATTACGAAGACAAAGTTTAAGGTGGAGTTGGATGAACAGTTCGCCTTTGTATTATATAAAGGCGAACTAAAGCGTTTTGGAATAAGAGAAGCGTCAGATTTGTCGGAAGAACTTTATCAGAGGATTTTGAAAGAAGTAATCTTAAAAAGGGCAAAACTTCGGGCGATGCATTTGCTGACGGATATGGCGAGAACAGAGAGTGGTTTGAGAGAAAAACTAAAACAGGGGAT
>JAHHTO010000087.1 GCA_020024595.1 Schaedlerella sp. | reverse complement strand
TCCTTATTACGATCAATCGGATTCAAATTCGATTTACCATTTAAATCTCGCTCCAGATGTTGAAGTACTTTTTCATCTGCATTCACAAGCCCATCCAATTTCAATTCTTTCAAAAGTTTTGCTTCCAGAACTTCGTCATTCTTCTCCTTATCCACAATCGGATCTCTCATCCGATAATAAAAAATTCCCGCCGGAACAACAGTTTCTCCCGTATGCTTTTTCTGTTCCAGCTCCACTGCTGCATTCAGATATACCGGAAGCTGCAACTGCAGGCCATAATAAAATGCCGTAATATCAAAACTCTTCATTCCGGTCTTATAATCGGTAACTTTCACATAAATCGTCCCATCATCCTCACAAGTATCTATCCTGTCGATTTTTCCACTGCCAAACTTCATTTCATATCCGCTTGGTCTAAAATCTCCTTTTTCCATCTGCTTGGTCAATGCCCACACCGAACGCCGGATCAGTTTTTTAATGCGGGTAATCATATACTCATTGCGTGCCGTACTATAAAGTACTGTATTCCCGTAATCCACAATACTTTCTTCCACACTTTCTTCAATCAGACTACTACGCATCTCATCTGACATTTCCACCCAGCCTGTCTGCCGTTCATCCGCTTTCCTTGCAAATCGCTCCATCGATTGATGTGCAATATTTCCCAAATCCATCGATTGAAACTGATATTGTTCCCTCTCAGAAAGCCTGAGTCCATATATCAGAAAATGTGCATAAGCGCAGGCAGCAAAGCGCTCCAAGCGAGTCACACTCACTCTCGACAAATCCCCAAACAGCTTTTTTGCTGTCTCTTCTGATAATTTATCCGGGCTTTTCCGGTAAAACGCAGCATCCAAAATTTTCTCGAGCTCTGCTTTTCCGTTTTTTTCACCTACATACCACGTATACAGTTCTTTCCACTCATCACTTAACCCAAGATACCTGTCCCGAAGTCCTGCCGCCAGTACCTTCTTCCCACCATTCCATGTCAATTCCCGCTTAACGAATGCCTTATCCGTCTCTTCCTGCACAGAAAGATCCGGAAATAACCTCTGCAGATCCTGCACCAAATATGCCGGACGCAATGCCTTTCCGTCTCCCGATGCCTTCGAAAAAGATACAAATAACTGTTCTGATGGCTTTGTCAAATTCATATATAAATAAAATTTTTGAATATATGTTTTCTCTTTTGCTCCCGGTGACAATGTCAACTTCTGCCCTGCAAACCGTTCTCTGTCCCTCTCTGACAACAATCCGCCTTGTCCAAGACTTCCCGGCAGGAACGTGTCATTTGCCCCTGCAAAAAACAAAATCTTCAAGTTGTTCAATCGAGTTCTTTGCATATCACCAATCACTACTTGATCCAGACTCGGTGGAATCACACCTACTTTTGCCTCTTCCAGTCCGGCATCCAGAAGTTCACAGTACTCCTTGAGAGAGATCTTTTCCTCCCCCAGCAATTCTACAAATTTGTCAAACAGTTCAATGACAATTCGGTAAATCTGAGAATACTCCTTCGCCAGCGCCAGTTCTCCCTCATTTTGAAACTTCACTTCCATTGCCTGAATCTGCCCCTGAAGATTCTCCTGCTGAAAAAATTCATACACCGCAAGTGTCACATCCCGAACAGTTTTGCTTCGCTTCTTTAGAATTGTCACCAGAGCATCTATTTTTTCGACAAATCGAACCCGCAGATGATTCAATTCTGCCAGTTCTTCCTCCTCCACACCGGAAGTTCTACGCACCCATGCCCCCTGCCATTTCTTATATCCGCGCAGCCCGAGTGCAATGACATAATTCTCCATCTTATCTACTTCTCCACGGGTGAATCCACTCATCCCTGTGCGTAAAAAGCGGAAAACACTTTCATAAGAAAAGTTCTGTTCTGCCATTGCCAGAAGACTCCGCACATATTCTACAAATGCATTGAGCAGAATACTTTTCTTATAATCCATAAAAATCGGGACTTCATATAAATTGCACTGCTTTTCCAGATAATCCGCATATGCATTCATATCACTGACAATCACTGCAATCTCTCTGTATCGATATCCTTGCTCCCGCACAAGCCGGTGGATTTCAGAAGCAACAAATTCTGCTTCTTCTCGTGGGGTACGCGTTACATGAAGCGAAATTGCAGTATCTGAAATATGATCGATACTGTTTTCAGGCTTCGCTTTTCTATATTGTTTTCCTGAATATCGAAATAACTCTGCTTCCAGGAAGCTAAGCATCGGATTCTCTTTGAACCGCGCGACCGGTTTCCCATACAGACAAATCGGAGTTTCCACCGACACCGCACATTCCCCTGCGATTTTCACAAGAGATGTCACCATCTGCTTACTGATCGCAAACAACTGATACGGATGCTTAAACGTAAATGCATCTTCCCGTTCATCCATCACTACTGTTACAAGCACCTGTTTACATACTTTCAACATTTCTCCCAGAAGTCGATTTTGTACAGGAGTGAATCCGGTAAATCCATCCAGCACAACCACACTGTTTTTTAACAATGTGGATTCCGGCACCGCTTCACTCAATACATCCAGAAGTTCTTCTTTTGTAATATATTGATCCGCCAGATACGCTTCAAATCCTTCATAGACCTTCCGAATATCCCGCAATTTATATGCCAGATAACTCTCTGGTTCCAGTGTTTCCAAAAATGCATCTATCTCATCAAATCCAATTCCATACTGGGTAAATTCAGAAATAACCGACTTCACTTCACTGATATAGCCCTGCTTCTTTAGATTCCCCCTCAGAACCTTCAATTCCCCTTCCTGTGCTCCTGCAATTTTCCGCAAGATCAGGTTCTTTCCCTCATCATCCAGAATCCTCTTTGTTTCCCTTCCCGTTTCTTCGAAAACCCTGTGAGACAAACGCACGAAGCTAAGCACATCAATATTCATAATACCATGCCTCGGATGTATCATACACAAGTCTTTCTGTGTCTGCATCGTAAACTGCTCCGGAACAAGCACCAGATAATTGATCTCTGGATGTGCCATCGACTCCTGTACAATATGATTATATAAATAATGAGATTTTCCTGCTCCTGAATTTCCGAAAATAAATTGTAATGACATGAACTTCCTCCTATATCTCTGTGTTGTCAGATTTCCTAGTCCTGCCACAAGATAACTGTATGATACAATCTCCAACATACTGCTCTGACTCATGAAATTATCATACCACAGAATCAGATTCTTTGCATTTGCTGCATCAAATCCTTCTCAATAAAAAACCTCATATTCGGATACTTTAATCATATCCGAATATGAGGACTTTCACTTACTTTTTAATCGCCTTAATTTTAGCCAATCGGCTCAAAGTCTGCTACGCCATGTTTGCAAAGTGGACAGATGTAATCATCCGGAAGTTCTTCTCCCTCATAAATGTATCCACATACCTTACACACGAACCCTTTCTTTCCTTCCGTTTGCGGCTTTGGTTTCACGTTATTCTGATAATACGTATAAGTCATCGTCTCCTTATCGCTCATCACACGTGCCTCTGTTACGGTACAAATAAACATTCCGTGAGTATCCAAATCTACATACTGTTCTACCTTCAGAGACATGAACGCATTGATATATTTTGGCAGGAAGACAAGACCATTATCGGAACGATATACTTTCTTACCCGCAAACTTGTCTACCTGACGTCCGCTCTGGAATCCAAATGTCTCGAACACCCTGAACGGCGCCTCTACAGATAAACAGTTCACATTTAAAACTCCCGTCTGCTTGATAACATGATGAGAATAATTTGCCTTATTGATATTAACCGCTACACGGTTCGGATTGTCTGTTAATTGTGTTACCGTGTTGACGATCAATCCATTGTCTCTTGTTCCGTCATTGGATGTCACAACATAGAGACCGTAGCCGATTCGGAACAATGCCGTCAGATCATTTTTATTTGCAGTCTCGCCAGACTGTGCCACATATTCCTTACACAGTTCTTCAGCCATTCCTTCAATCTGCTTCATATTTTCATCACTGACAGAAGAAATAATCTTGACCTCATTGCGGGTCCATGTAATATTCTTGCTTTTCTCGAACATTCCCTTCATTGTACGAAGTGCCATCGGAGCCCAGGAACCATTTTCTATCAGACCGATGGTTCGATTCTGATAATTACGTTCTGTCAGATGGTCAATAAATGTCCGCATAAATGGAAAGATATCTGCATTGTATGTGGTTGTCGCCAACACAAGCTTGCCATAACGGAAAGCAGATTCCACTGCTTCGGACATATCCTCACGAGCAAGATCATACACTGCCACTTCCGGGCACCCTTTTTCTTTCAACTTACCGACAAGAATGTCTACTGCCTTTTTTGTATTTCCATAAACCGAAGTATATGCAATCATAACTCCTTCTGATTCCACGCTATAAGAAGACCAGATATTATATTTTTCAATATAATGTCCCAGATTCTCTTTCAGCACAGGACCATGCAGAGGACAGATAATCTCAATATCCAGAGAAGAAGCTACTTTCAGCAGATTCTGCACCTGTGTTCCATATTTTCCCACAATTCCGATATAATAGCGACGTGCTTCACAATCCCAGTCTTCTTCGACATCCAACGCACCGAACTTTCCGAAACCATCTGCCGAAAATAGTGCCTTATCAGTACTGTCATAGGTTACCATGACCTCAGGCCAGTGTACCATCGGCGCAAACACAAAAGTCAGATCATGTTTTCCAAGAGACAATGTATCGCCATTTTGAACCTCTACCTTCTTGTCCTCAAAATCCATACTGCGGAAAAAGTTCTGAATCATGATAAATGTCTTAGCATTTGCCACAATCTTTGTATCTGGATATATTTTCATAAAATTCTCAATGTTTGCGGAATGATCCGGCTCCATATGTTGTACGATCAGATAGTCCGGCTTAGCTCCATCTAGTGCCTTCTCCACATTATCCAGCCACTCATGGGTAAATTTTACATCTACAGTATCTACTACCGCAATCTTCTTGTCTTTAATTACATAGGAATTATATGCCATTCCATTTGGCACATTATACTGTCCTTCAAACAAATCAATTTCGTGATCATTTACACCTACATATAAGATGTCGTTTGTAATCTGCATGGTTATTTACTCGCTTTCTTTTTTATTTACTATCTTACTGCACTGTTTCTCTTTATTACAATATTCATTTACTGATTGCTGTTCCCTGCAAATCAGATGTTCTATATCGCCTATCAACTACCGCTTAATAAAGTATTCTTCATACCATACAAGGAAGGTATAGATGGTCCACACCTTTCTCCAGTTATCAGAATTCCCATCTATATAATCTTCTAAAATCGCATTGATTTCATCCAGATGAAAGAACTTCTTTGCATAGTCACTGTGGAACTTCTCCTTTACATCTCTATTATATCTATCATCAGCCATCCAAATACGAATCGGCACAATAAATCCTAGTTTCTTGCGAAATGCAATTTCCTCCGGTATCACTTTTGCTGCCGCAGTACGAAATGCAACCTTATTCTGCTCTTCATTTACTTTATAACAAGATGGCATGCGAGAAGCAATATCAAAAATTCTGCGATCAGTCAGAGGCATCCTGATCTCCAGCCCGGCTGCATGACTCATCTTATCTACATTCAAGTAAATGTCACCTTCCAGCCAAATCTGAATGTCTACATCCGACATCTTAGTCAGCGGATCCAACCCTTCTGTCTCTTCGTAAATCGGAGCTGCAATTTCAATCGGCAGTACATCCGGATCATATTTTTTAAGAATCTTCTGTTTCTCATCCTCTTTCATGATATTCGTGTTACCCACGTAGAACGTTTTCAGATTCTCCCCATAACGCTCTGCATTACGGTACATATTATAACCGCCAAAAAATTCATCAGAGCCTTCTCCTGAATAGCAAATCTGAGTATGCTTTGCCGTCTCTTTACATCCAATCGCAAATGCAATGGCTGATGCATCTCCCAACGGCTGTTCCATATGGTACATTACCCACGGAACAATCTCAAAATATTCTTCCGGTGTGATCCTGCATCTGCGATTGCCACGCCCAAGAATATCTGCCGTCTGTTTTGCCAGGCCCGATTCATCAAATCGTTCCTCATCATAGCCACAGGAATCGGTCATATCCACGTCCGACATCGCAACAACATAGGAAGAATCCACACCGCCTGATAAAAATGCCTCTGCAGTCTCATCCTTTGACACCACTTCCTGCATCACTTCCTGTACAGTCATGTGAATCTCATCCGCCCAGTCTTCCAGAGACTTCCTGTCATCCGGATGGAATTCTGGTTTCCAATAGCGTACAATCTCCATCTTTCCATCTTGCCATACAAGGTAGCGTCCCGGAAGGAGCTTTTTTAGTCCACGGAAAAATGTATTCTCTCCTGCAACATACGTCAGACTCAGATAAATCTGAAGCATCTCTTCATTGAGTTCTTTCACAAAGCCTGGCTGTTCCATGATTTGACGAATTGTTGTTCCATACAGTAAATCTCCCTCTGCGGTCTCATAATAATAAAACGGCTTTGTTCCAAATTGATCTCTTAGACAGAACAACTTCTTCTCTTCATCATCCCACAGCGCAAAGGCAAACATACCATGCATATGGTCAGCCAATTCATATCCCCATGTCTCATACGCTTTTACAAGAATTGCCTCTTCTCGTTCTTCTCTCGGCAGAGTTAACGCAATTCCCAAACGTTCACAAAGTTCTTCCCAATTGCGGATATGTCCCCTGTATTCCTGCACTTTTATCATTGGTGTATCCTCTCTTGTAAATGAATGGTCTCTTTTGTTATGAATCTCCTTGTTATAATAATCACAAAGACTTCTCTCGCTATTATAAAACAATTTTCTTGTGATAACAAGTCTTTTCACGTAGTGTATCTGAATGTATACATATGAAGTTTTACAACTCTGTTTGTACCTCTGCCGTTCCCATCATGCATGCCATGCCAACCGCACACTTGCTGCATGGTGTTCTCCTGTCATCCAGTCCACATCATTGGTAATCCAGTCCATGATTTCCAGCTGACGTGTTTCCCATTCAATCGTAGCTTTCTTATCTTCTTCGGTAGGTTCTGTCTCCATCGTCGTATCAATTTCGTTGTATCCAAAAATATAACCGCCGGCACACCAGATACTAAAATTGCTGTCAGGTCCCAGATTCATCTCATCTCCGCGCTTTTCAATCAGCCCATCGTGTCTGTATTTATACTCTTCCTCACATCCCGGCTTTAATTTTGTCATAAACATCCTATGCCGTATCAGTTCTTTCTTTTCTCTTACCACGCCAAAATCATGATACATCAGACGCATCGCCTTCCCAGGAGTAGAAAGCCACTCAAATGTATCCTCGATCTTTTCAGTTAGCTTCTGTTTCACAACGTTCTCTTTTGCAGACAATTCCACTTTTTCTGCAGTTTCATAATATCCAAAAATTAGATTTTCTGCATTCCAGATACTAAAATTATGCACTTTGTTTCTATCCAGAAACAGAGTCAATTCCTGCCAGATTACTCCAAGTCTTCTCCGGTATTCATTCATCTGTCCTTTTTTTACTTTCATAGCAAATGTGTGTCTCTCCATTTCTTTTCCTCCTAAATATCTTTCACTCATTGCTTCATTTCAGAATGCCCCTGAAACTTATGGTTTTTCTCGCCTGCCTTACTCTGCTACGTGCGCATGAACTGTTCGATTACATATAACACCCCGTCTTCATCATTTGAACGTGTAATATAATCTGCTTTTTCCTTGACAATTGTCTGCGCATTTTCCATTGCTACACCCAGTCCGGCATACTCAATCATAGACAAATCATTGTAACCATCCCCACAACAAATCATCTGATCGGCTGTCAGACCAATGCTGCTCAACAACTTTTGCAAAGTATATGCCTTATCAATCTTCTGTGGCATAATTTCCAAAAAGAACGGCTCCGAGCGGTAAATATTTAAAAGCGAATGAAACTTCTTTTTCAACACTTCCATGATTTCTTCCAATATAGTCGGTTCTCCCGGAATCAATAACTTGTTGACCGGGAAATCAATATATTCAGGAAAATGCTCTACCGGTTTTATGCGCATTTTATTTATATTTTTTTCCTTTTCTGTATATTCATTTGGTTTCAGACCGGAAATGATATTTTCATCCTGATAGGTAATGATATCCACACCTTCATATTGCTTTGCTATTTGATAAATCGGCTCGATCACCCCTTGCGGAAGCACTTTGTTATAGATTAGATTGCCGGTAGAGCATTGTGTAATTCTTGCCCCGTTAAAAGATAAAATATAGCTGCCAAACCTTCCGAGTTCCAGTTCTTCTGCCAAAGGCTGCACCCCATTGATCGGACGTCCGCTGGCAAGCACTACTTTCTTTCCCATTTCTTGGATTTCTATCAGAGCCTTTTTGGTTGGCTCTGTAATTATCTTTTTTGAATTTGTTAATGTTCCATCCAAATCAAGAACGAGTATCTCATAGATCATACCGTTTCTCCTTAATATAATTCTCTATCGCCAGTATCTGTTTCCCTTATCCTCTTATATCTTATATATGGTAAATACACAAAATAACGGCTAAAGCTATTATATCTGCAACCTTCTCAAAATACAATTATCAGGCTGAATAATTTGGAGTGGATTTTAGAATAAGCGCAATCTCTTATGCCACCTCTTTTGTACCCGAGCCATGTTTGCACGCCGCTTCAAATTCCTTCAACTTCTGTCTCGCCTGGGCATTCAGATTTGTTTGAACCTGTATTTCCACGATTGCATACTGATCTCCTCGTACAGATGGTCGATTCATGGCAGAAATTCCCTTGCCTTTCAGTCGAATCTTCGTACCGGACTGCGTTCCTGGTTTTATCTTGCAAAGAACATTACCATAAATGGTCTGAATGGTAACTTCTCCACCAAAAACTGCTGTTGTAAACGGAACTAAAATCGTTGTATAAACATCCAAGCCTTTTCGTTTAAATCCCGGTTTATCAGACACATGAACCTTCAACAGCAAATCGCCGGCTTCGCCGCCACCAGTTCCTGGAGCCCCTTTTCCCCGTAGTCGTAAGGTTTTCCCATCTTCAATACCTGCCGGAATCTTAACTTCTAACGACTGTATTCTGCCCTTTTGATCCTGTAGGTGAATCACTTTTTTGCTTCCAAACACTGCCTCCTCAAATCCCACTGTCACTTCCACATGTGCATCTGTACCACGTGTTTTAAACGATCCATACCCAAATCCATCATGGAACCCTCTTGACTTGCGTCCATGAAATGCATCTCCAAATATCTGCTCAAAGATATCATCCATACTTCCAGGATTTCCCTCAAAATGAAATTCCTGATAGTTGCTCTGTGTTCCACTATCGTTTCCATCAAAAGCCGCATGGCCAAACTGATCATACAGTTTTCTCTTTTCTTCATCACTCAGCACATTATATGCTTCTGTTACTTCCTTGAATTTTTCTTCTGCAGCCGCATTTCCTGCATTCGTATCCGGATGATATTTTTTTGCAAGTTTCCGATATGCTTTTTTAATTGCATTCTGATCTGCACTTTTACTAAGCCCTAACACTTCATAATAATCTTTCTTTGTTCCCATGCCTTCACCCTCTTTCTATACGAATCATGATTTAGAATTCTTATCGATATAAAACTGAACTTTCATTTGATTTGTTCTCTTTAAAAAAGAGGAGACCGGAATTTCCGACCTCCTCTTTCACTTTATTTAGCTATCACAGCTAAAACATCGCTCTTCATGTTATTCAATTGCAATATATTTTTCTTGCGGTACTTCGGGCTGCTTCTCTTTCTTCGGGACAAACAACTTCAAAATACCATGTTTGAACTCGCCTTTAATATCAGCCTCTGTCACATCCTCACCAACATAGAATGTTCTCTGACATGCACCTGCATATCTCTCACGGCGGATATACTTACCACTCTTCTCATCTTGTTCATTCTCATCCAACCCCTTTGCAGCAGAGATTGTCAAATATCCGTCTTTCAAAGATGCTTTCACTTCCTCTTTCTGAAATCCCGGCAAATCTGTCAAAATCTCATA
>JAHHTO010000086.1 GCA_020024595.1 Schaedlerella sp. | reverse complement strand
GAGAGTTCCGCTTATCTTTTCTGGATTGGTAATGGAAGCGATTTCTTGCTTAACCGGATTCAAACCTTCTCTTCCTTCGTAGATAGCACCTTTTCGATCGGTCATGATTACGTTTTTTAATCCCATTCCCATGAGCAGTTTGATAATAGCAATGCCGGCTGCACCTGCGCCTGAAGTGACAATGCGAATATCTTCTATTCTTTTTTTGACAAGTTTTAATGCATTTATAAGCCCTGCAAGGGTTACTACGGCAGTGCCGTGCTGATCATCGTGAAAGATAGGAATATCACAGCGTTCTTTCAGTTTCTGCTCAATTTCAAAACAGCGTGGAGCAGAAATATCCTCTAAGTTCACACCGCCAAAGGAACCTTCGAGTAAGGCTATAGTATTCACAATTTCATCCACATCCTTACTTCGGACACAGAGTGGGATGGCATCTACATCGCCAAATGTTTTGAAAAGAACGCATTTTCCTTCCATTACAGGCATGCCGGCTTCGGGACCAATATCTCCTAGCCCGAGGACTGCTGTTCCATCTGTTATGACGGCAACTGTATTCCAACGACGGGTCAATTCGTAACTTTTACTAATGTCTTTTTGGATTTCCAGACATGGCTGCGCTACGCCGGGAGTATAAGCAAGTGAAAGAGCTTCCTTGTTGTCCACGGAGGTACGAGGAGTTACTTCCAATTTGCCTTTTAGTTCATAATGCATTTTGAGTGATTCTTCTGAATAATTCATTTTTATTCCTCCTTTTGTTTTCGATGTTAGGTAGTGATTGTACAAAATTGCTTTGTACAGTAATGTTATGTGACATGTTTTATATGAATATCATAACATTGCTTTACAGAAAAGAAAAATATATATATTATATATTTTGATAGTAAAAAACTATGAATAAGTCAGGGAAGGGAAAATAGTCAATGATGACGATTACAAAATTAGCACATTTTCAGGCGGTTTGCCATTTTCAAAGTGTAACAAAAGCTGCAAAGTATCTTCATATTTCGCAGCCGTCTGTAACTGCATCGATCCGGGATTTGGAGGGAGAGTTTCATGTGAATCTTTTTCGGCATGAAGGGAAAAGGCTTATTCTTACTACGGAAGGAGAATTTCTTTTGGAACATGCAGACCGGCTTTTGAGTGAGTATACTCAGCTTTCCAGACAGATGCAAGATTTGGGAAAAAATAAAAATTTGTTCCGCTTGGGGGTGCCGCCGATGGGAGGAACTATTTTTCTTCCTGGACTCTATAAGTCTTTTCACAACAAATATCCGGAAATTCAACTTTCTATTACGGAATGTGGTTCTATTCAGGCTATGAAATTGCTAGAAAAGGGAAAGCTGGATCTGGCAATGGCATCTCTGAGTGCGCTTCCGGATGTTCGGCTTCAGACATTATTATTAGGAAAGTCGAAAGTTATGTTGTGTGTAAGCCCTGAACATCGGCTGGCTCATAAAAAGGCGATTAAGTTTTCGATGCTCAAAGATGAACCACTGGTTCTTTTTGAAAAGGATTCAGCACCGGAAATAGCAATTGAGCGTATATTTGAACGGGAAGGAATCGTTCCGAATGTTCTTTTATATTCCAGTCAGTTGAGTATGATAAAGCAGTTTATTCTAGATGGGACTGCGGCGGCATTTTTATTGGAAGATTTGGTAAAAAATGATAAAGATATTATTTCCATACCATTCGAGAAGCAGATTAATTTTGATATCGTTCTTATGTGGAAGAAAGATCAATATCTGTATAGTGATGTCAGTTGCTTTCTTGAATTTGCAAAGAATTATTTGAAATGAAATCGTTGCTTAGCAATCCAATAAAAAGGATACAGATGATTGTACAACAGAATATCTAAAACAAAGGAAGAAATAGGAGGAGTGGTGTTTTGCTTACGATTCAAAATTATGTAAAAGTAAAGACAGTGGAAGAAGCTTATGAACTGAATCAGGCTAGAAACAGTCGGATAATGGGTGGCATGATGTGGCTGCGTCTGGGGAATGCGAATGTCAAGACAATGATTGATCTGTCAGGACTGGGTTTGGAGCAGATTGAAGAGACAGATCATGTATTCCGGATCGGTGCGATGTGTACTTTACGTCAATTAGAGAAGAATGAAGAACTGAATGCATATTTTGGAGGTGCATTGGCAGAATCCGTGCGTCATATTGTAGGTGTGCAATTTCGGAATCAGGCAACGATCGGTGGAAGTATTTACGGTCGATATGGATTTTCGGACGTACTCACATGTTTGTTAGCAATGGATACATTTGTAGAACTGTATGATGGCGGAACTGTGCGCCTTAGAGAATTTGTGGAGAAAAAGAAAAATAAGGATATCGTACTGTCTGTTATTATAAGAAAACAGGCCCGAAAGGTGCGCTATCTGTCAGTACGTCAAACGAAGACAGATTTTCCGGTATTGACTTGTGCAGTGGTGACTGGAGATGTACATGGTAAGGAATGTTGGTATTTTTCTATCGGGGCAAGACCGATGCGAGCGGCTCTTGTTGAGAAGGAATGGGCCATTCCAGAAAATGTTTCGAAAGATCAGCTTACTGCGTATGCAAAGGAAGTTGCCGACAGTTTTGAATATAGTTCCAATATGCGTGGAAGTGCTGAGTACCGAAAACATCTGGCACAGGTGTTGGTTGGGCGTGCAATGGAATCAATAATTACGGAGGGAAGATAGATGGAAGTACAGTTTCGGTTAAATGGAAAACAAGTAAAAGCAGAAGTTGCCGGTGACAGTGTTCTGTTGGATGTCCTGCGTAAGCTGGGATGTGTCAGTGTAAAGTGCGGATGTGAGACAACCAACTGCGGACTTTGTACTGTATGGATTGATGGAAGACCGCGTTTGTCCTGTTCCGTATTGGCAGCAAGTATAGACGGGCAGGAAGTGACAACTTTGGAAGGTGTGCAGGAGGAAGCAGCAGAATTTGGCAGATTTCTGGCGGAGGAAGGTGCTGAACAGTGTGGTTTCTGCTCACCGGGATTTATCATGAGCGTTTTTGCAATGGTGAGAGAACTGGATAATCCGACAATTGAAGAAATAAAAGAATATTTGGCTGGAAATCTTTGCCGGTGTACTGGATATATGGGACAGCTTCGTGCGATTCAGAAATATATGAAAGCAAAGCGGATACAGTTTCAGGAAGCGGATAAGGAGGTACAAGTATGAAATACGTGAATCAAGGGGTACCGAAGATAGATTATGAAGCATTGGTAACCGGAAAAGGTGTATATGTGAATGATCTTGCACCGTCTGATTGTTTGGTTGTAAAAGTGTTAAGAAGTTCTCATGCTCATGCGTTGATTGAAGAGATTAATCTAACCAGAGCAAAAGCCGTACCGGGTATTGAAGCAATTTTTACATATAAAGATTGCCCGGATAAGCGTTTTACGCTGGCAGGGCAGACCTATCCGGAGCCCAGTCCGTATGATCGTTTGATTCTGGATAAGAGAGTTAGGTTTGTGGGAGATCCAGTTGCCATTGTGGCAGGAGAGACAGAAGAAGCAGTAGAAAAAGCTTTGAAATTGATTCGTATAAAATATGAAGTTCTGGAGCCGATATTGGATTTTAGGAAGGCGAAGGATCATTCGATACTGGTGCACCCGGAGGAAAACTGGAAAAGCCTGATTCCGGTCGGTGCCGATAATCAGAGAAATTTATGTGCCCATGAAGTGTGTGGGGAGGGAGATGTAGATACAGTTCTAGCATCTTGTGATTATGTAGTGGATGAAGTGTATCACACGAAAGCAAATCAGCAGGCAATGATGGAGACGTTTCGGGCGTATTCTTATAAGGATACATATGGAAGACTGAATATTGTATCTTCTACGCAGGTTCCGTTCCATGTGAGAAGAATCATGGCAACAGCGCTGAATATTCCGAAGTCCAAAGTACGTGTTATCAAACCGCGAATTGGTGGGGGATTTGGAGCAAAGCAGACGGCTGTAATGGAAATGTATCCGGCATTTGTGACATGGATGACAGGAAAACCGGCAAAGATGATATTTACGAGAGAAGAGTCTATGATCGCATCTTCTCCGCGGCATGAGATGGAATTGCATGTGCGGGTTGGTGCAAATAAAGACGGAGTTATTAAGGCTTTGGATGTGTATACATTGTCTAATACAGGTGCGTTTGGAGAACATGGTCCGACAACAGTTGGTTTGTCTGGGCATAAGTCAATTCCGCTTTATGGGAAGACTGAGGCATTTCGTTTTGCGTATGATGTGGTTTATACAAATACCATGTCAGCCGGAGCTTATCGTGGATATGGTGCAACACAGGGAAGTTTTGCGGTGGAATCTGCGATTACAGAGCTTGCTGAGAAGATGGGGATGGATCCTGTAAAGCTGCGTGAAATAAATATGATCAGGGAAGGACAGATCATGCCAGCGTATTACAATGAGCCGAATTCGAGTTGTGCATTGGATCGCTGTATGGCAAGAGCAAAGGAAATGATTGGTTGGGATGAAAAGTACCCGTCAGTAGACTGTGGCAACGGAAAAGTTCGAGGAGTCGGGGTGGCAATGTCTATGCAAGGTTCTGGAATTTCAGCACTCGATACAGCCTCTGTTTCTATTAAAGTAAATGATGATGGCTTCTATACGCTGATGATTGGTGCAACTGATATGGGAACCGGCTGTGATACGATATTGAGCCAGATGGCAGCAGAATGTCTGAGCTGCAGTATGGATCAGATTATTGTTCACGGTGTAGATACGGACGTTTCCCCATACGATTGTGGTTCTTATGCTTCCAGTACAACTTATGTGACTGGAATGGCAGTTATGAAAACATGTGAGACATTGCGTGAGAAACTTTGTGCGCAAGGTGCAAAATACCTTGGCTGTGATGTGGAAGATGTGGAATTTGATGGTGAAAAAGTGACAAATTTGAAAACTGGAGTATCGATCAGTCGTGCAGAGATTGGAAACAATGCCATGTGTAACAATGAGGATGCACTAAGTGCCAGTGAGGCATTTTCCTCTCCTGTTTCTCCACCGCCGTTTATGGTTGGTATGGCAGAAGTAGAAGTGGACAAGGAAACTGGGGAGATAGAGCTGTTGGATTATGTGGCAGTGGTAGACTGTGGGACGCCTATAAATCCCAACTTGGCACGAGTACAGACGGAAGGTGGAATTGCCCAGGGAATTGGAATGGCACTCTATGAGGATGTGGTTTATAACAAAAGAGGAAAGAACTATAGTAACTCTTTTATGCAGTATAAGATTCCGAGCCGTCTTGATGTGGGAAACATCAGGGTTGAATTTGAAAGTAGTTATGAACCATCGGGACCTTTTGGCGCAAAATCGATTGGTGAGATTGTAATCAATACACCATCACCGGCGATTGCAAATGCCATCAGCAATGCTGTGGGTGTACGTGTGCGTGAACTACCGATTACAGCAGAGAAAGTATTCTGGGGGATGCAGGAAAAGAATAAACGATAGTATATTGATAGAAAAGATAGAAGTGGATTGTTGTCCGATTCGAGGATGACAATCCACTTCTTGAGTATAGAAATGTTGAATCAAGTGATAAGGTACATTCAAAAAAGAGGGGTGGTGCACTTTTGGTAAGCAAGTCGGTCTGTACCATCTTCCAGATAAATGATTCCGCAGTGGACAAATCCATTTTTGTTCAGCAGATGTTGCATAATCTGATTGTTACGATGCGTATCAATTTTTAGATTCCCGCATTGGGAAAGTGCCCAGTCAATGCAAAAAGAAGCAGTACCTTTTCGGCTTCCATCAGAGGTGATTCGGTGGACAACACCGTAAGGTGAATCGTTCAGCCATTGGCCTTCGTAAATTTTGGCATAACTATCGTCCTTTCCAATACGAAAATAGAACGTAGCAATAATTTTCCCGTTATCCTCACATACATAGCTGCACTCATCTGCAATATCTTGTTGCAATGTGGAGACCGGTGGATAACTATTTCCCCACTGAGTTGGGTTTCCGTGGCAGGACATAAAGATACGTGCGTTTTCATACATTTTTAATATGATATCTAGGTCATTGAATGTTGCTTTTCTGATATTCATAAGTATGCTCCTTTTAAAAAAACTTAAAATATATTTAGATAATACCATATTTTGTGGATTGGTGACAAGAATAGATACTATATGTTAGAAAGAAAAATAAAAAACAATAAGAATAAACTCTAAAAAGCAGAGAAATTGTATAAAATGAAATACAAGCCAGAAATAGGGGTATTTTTCGTAATTCGGTACTTGTTATTTTTTTAACTGGATGTTATACTGAGCCCGTAAAAGAAAAGATAGGATTAGACTTAGAGGAGGTTGTGGTACAATGGCACAATTTGAACAGTGGGCAGGATTTGCAGGAAGAAACTGGAAAAATTCTGTAGATGTCCGTGATTTTATTCAGGAAAACTATACTCCATATGACGGAGATGAATCTTTCCTGGAGGGACCTACTGAAGCAACAGACAAGCTGTGGGGAAGACTTCAGGAACTGCAGAAACAGGAACGTGAAAAAGGCGGAGTTCTCGATATGGAAACAGAAGTGGTTTCCGGCCTGACAGCATATGGTCCTGGATATATAGATGACAGCATGAAAGATCTGGAGAAGGTAGTGGGTCTTCAGACAGACAAACCGCTTAAGAGAGCATTTATGCCATACGGTGGAATCAAGATGGCAGAGAAGGCTTGTACGACATATGGTTATCAGCCAAGTGAAAAACTGCATGAGATTTTTACAAAATATCATAAGACACATAACCAGGGAGTATTTGATATTTATACACCAGAAATGAAGAAAGCACGTCATAATAAGATTATAACAGGACTTCCGGATACATATGGACGTGGTCGAATCGTTGGTGACTATCGTCGAGTTGCTCTGTATGGTATTGACTTCCTGATCGAGAAGAAACAGTATGACTTTGAGCGCTATGCAAGACATGGCATGAAGGGTACAGATTTCCGTCTTCGTGAAGAAGTTGCAGAGCAGATCCGTGCATTGGGTGAGATGAAAGAAATGGCAGCCGTATACGGATATGATATCTCTAAGCCGGCAAAAGACGCAAGAGAAGCAGTTCAGTGGTTGTATTTTGGATATCTTGCAGCAATTAAGACCCAGAATGGTGCGGCTATGAGTGTTGGACGTATCTCTACATTCTTGGATATTTACATTGAAAGAGATATGAAGAACGGTGTGCTGACAGAGAAAGAAGCACAGGAATTGATCGACCACATTGTTATGAAGTTCCGTATGGTGAAATTCGCAAGAGTTCCGTCTTATAATGAACTTTTCTCTGGAGACCCGGTATGGGCAACTCTGGAAATGGGTGGTTTGGGACAGGATGGACGTTCTATGGTAACAAAGAATGACTTCCGTTTCCTGCATACACTGGAGAATATGGGACCGGCACCAGAGCCGAACCTGACAGTATTATATTCTGATAGACTGCCAGAGAACTTTAAAAAGTACTCTTCTCTGATTTCTGTAAAGACAAGTTCTGTACAGTATGAGAATGATGATGTAATGCGTCCGGTATGGGGCGATGACTACAGCATCTGCTGTTGTGTATCTGCAACTCAGACTGGTAAAGAAATCCAGTTCTTTGGAGCACGTGCAAACCTTGCAAAATGTTTGTTATATGCGATCAATGGTGGTGTAGATGAGAAGACAAAAGTACAGGTATCGCCGGCGTATAGACCGATTACTTCTGAATATCTGGATTACGATGAAGTAATGGAAAAATACGATGAAATGATGGAATGGCTGTCCAAATTGTATGTAGATACATTGAATATGATCCATTATATGCATGATAAGTATTATTATGAAGCAGCAGAAATGGCTCTGATCGATACGAATGTAAGACGTACATTTGCAACAGGTATTGCAGGATTCTCACATGTAGTAGACTCTTTAAGTGCCATCAAGTATGCAAAAGTAAAAGTGATTCGTGATGAAGATGGAGTTGCAACAGACTTTGAAGTTGAAGGAGACTTCCCGAGATATGGTAATGATGACGATCGTGCAGATGAAATTGCAATCTGGTTGTTGAAGACATTCATGCACAAACTGAGCAAGTGCCATACATACAGAGATTCCGAGCCGACAACATCTATCCTGACAATTACATCAAATGTTGTATATGGAAAAGCAACAGGAACTCTTCCGGATGGAAGAAAGGCAGGAGAGCCGTTGTCACCAGGAGCAAATCCATCCTACGGTGCAGAGAAGAATGGACTTCTTGCGTCCTTGAACTCTGTGGCAAAATTGCCATATGAGCTGGCGTTGGACGGTATTTCCAATACACAGACAATCAGCCCAAGTGCACTTGGACACAATGATGAAGAACGTAAGATAAATCTGGCACGTGTTATGGATGGATACTTCCATCAGGGAGCGCATCATCTGAATGTCAATGTATTTGGTACAGATAAACTGATTGATGCTATGGAACATCCTGAGAAGCCGGAATATGCAAACTTCACAATCCGTGTATCAGGATATGCAGTTAAATTTATTGATCTGACACGTGAGCAGCAGTTAGATGTAATTGCGAGAACATGCCACAAGGAAATGTAATAACAATTGAATGAACACAGTTCTTTTGAAAGAAGAGCCGTGGTCACATTCAATACGAGTCTGGTCCTTTTGCTTTAAGAGATTCTCTTTGGCATAAGGACCAGTTACTTTTATATAGAATTAAGATATGAAAAGGAGACGATGGAATGGACCAGAAAAATGAATTAAAAGGATATGTGCATTCCCTTGAGAGCTTTGGTTCTGTAGACGGTCCGGGGGTACGGTATGTGATTTTTTTAACAGGATGTACCATGCGTTGTCAGTTCTGCCATAATCCGGATACCTGGAATATGCAGACAGGAACGTTGTATACAGCAGACGAACTTTTGAAAACTGCTATGCGCTATCGTTCTTATTGGGGAGAGAAAGGTGGAATTACGGTCAGCGGAGGAGAACCACTTTTACAGATCGATTTTCTGACAGAATTATTTCGTAAAGCAAAGGAACAGGGGATCCATACAACATTGGATACAAGTGGTAATCCGTTTACGCGAAAAGAACCTTTCTTTGGGAAAATGCAGGAACTGATGAAATATACGGATTTGGTAATGTTGGATATAAAGCATATTGATGATACAAAGCATAAAATCTTGACAGGATGTTCAAATGAAAATATTCTGGATATGGCACAATATTTAAATGAAATTCAGAAACCGGTTTGGATCCGACATGTTTTGGTTCCAGAGAGAAGTGATGAAGATGTAGCACTTGAAAAGTTGCATGAATTTATAGAGGGGCTCAGTAATGTAGAGAAGGTAGAAGTACTCCCGTATCATACACTTGGCGCATATAAGTGGAAAGAACTGGGATATGAATATCCATTGGAGGGGATTGATCCGCCTACGAAAGAACGTGTGGAGCACGCTAAAAAAGTGTTGCATGCTATGTAAAAATACCAAGAAAAGGGTCGGCTTTATGTATGTCGGTGGATACATCATCAACATACATAAGCCGACTCTTTTGTCTTGGGACATTTATGTACGAATTAGTCCTCTTCCACGAACACTTCTTTACCCAGTCCACACCAAGGGCATACCCAGTCTTCTGGTAGATCTTCAAAAGCAGTTCCTGGTTCAATTCCGTTATCTGGATCGCCTACTTCAGGGTCATATACATAACCGCAAGGTTCACATACATATTTTTTCATGTAAATATCCTCCTTAAAATAAATAATGACAATTGTATTATATAAAAAAAGATAAAATTATTCAACGATTTTGTGTAAGTATATTTGAGAAAGAATAGCAATTGTATATGATGTGACAAAGGCATGGTGTCATACTTTACAAATTTTTTTGAAAAATAGTTTTCAGAGAAATGAATTCATTGTAGAATAGAAAAGGATATCGCTAGAAATAGAAAGAGGGAAGATAAATGAATAAGAAAGAAGTACTGGAAATCAGAAAGCAATTCTCACCGGCAAATTGTGCGATTACGAGGATTTGTGGGTGCTATGTAGATTATGAAAAGAACAAAAAAATGCAGTCAAGAGATGCATTTTTGTCTTTACC
>JAHHTO010000085.1 GCA_020024595.1 Schaedlerella sp. | reverse complement strand
TTTCCTACTGTATCTACGTAATAGCCCCGGCACCAAAAGTGCCGACTTCCATACTTGTACTTGAGGTTAGAATGTCGGTCGAAGATCATTAGGGTGCTTTTTCCCTTGAGATATCCCATAAACTGTGCTACACTGAGATGAGGTGGTAGACTTACGAGCATATGAATGTGGTCTGGACATGCTTCTGCTTCAATAAGCTCCACCTTCTTTTCCTCACATAACTTCCGTAAAATATAGCCGATATCCGCCCTTAGTTCTCTGTAAATTACTTTTCGGCGGAATTTCGGTGCGAATGCAATAGTATTGTCAATCACACCGGACTTTACGAGTACAAACACGGCAAGGTGTTGATGCACTTCAAGTTTTGTTTTGAAAGCATTCCCGACGAGCCAACTCCTGCGGCGATGCTTAAATATTACCGAAAACGCAGAGGATTTACGATACGGCAGTTAGCCGAACGGGTAGGCATTGTACCTGCAACGCTGCTAAAGTACGAGGGAAATCAATTCCCCATACCATATCCCACTGCAACAGCATTTGCGGATATCCTCCAAATCGACAGAAAGCTGTTATTGGATGACTTCGCTCTATTTCTGGATCATCCTTACAGCGTAAGATTACGAGAAGTTAGAAAAGCATACGGACTAAACCAAACAGAATTTGCGAAAAAGGCTGATATTTCTTACAGCATTTATGCAAAATGGGAATCTGCTGCCCGTCAACCGTCACGAAAGATGTATGAACAATTGGCAGCCACATATCCCGAAATGAGGATATAAGACTTACAGAGTATCTGCAAGGAAAACAGATACTCTGTATTTTTATAATTCGCACATTCGCATTTCCCGAAAGGCTTCTGTAAAATGAAGGCACAATCAAATTACAGGAGGTCAAGGCTATGGAACAAACTTTATTTGAACAAAACGGCGGTACTTACACCCAGCAAGGCAATTACCTACTGCCGGACATCAAACTTCCGGAGCAGCGGGAATATGAAATAGGTGTTTGGGGCAATCGCCGCAGGCGGTATCTTAAGCATCACCACAGGGTCAAGTATTACAATATGCTCACCCAGTGTACCCTCTATCCACATCTTGCCGATGTGGAACAGCGAGCACAGAGTCTGTGCTTCCAGCTTGAAGATGCTCTTGCCAGACAGGAGGGGGTGACTGAATATCTGAAAGCAGCGGACATGATGACCTGGGTACGAAAAATGAACAATATCAGAAACCAGGCTGAGGAAATCGTAAACAAAAAACTGATATATACATAAAGATTTGCCAGGGACAATCCAAAAAGATTACCCCTGGCTTTTTTTATAAAGGGGCATGGTCTTATTGCGGCTATGCCCCTTAAATATGATTTGTATCAGACGATCTGCATAAAAATAATCTGAGGGATGGCACGGCCGGCCGCAGCAGTCAGGATTGTGAGAATTCTGTTTCCCAGGCGGTATGACAGGAATGCGGTAAAAGCTGCAGTGAAAGCGCTGACCGCCAGACGGATGATTTTGGAGAAGATCATCACTGTGAGGATGGACCGCCTATTGGGGAATGTACCGAAAACAGCCCGGCCGCTGGATCTGGCATCCATTTTGGGAAGGCCGTAATGAATGAGGACCGAAAGGAGCTGAGGCAGAACTGCCAGCAAAAAGTCTCAGAGCTGCGACGATTGTGGGACTTTCAATTGAAACATAGTTTTTTATCGGTTTATTTCAAAGCCAATTAAAGGCAGGTGAGATGTCCCTTATCCATTTCATACACTGTATCGCACAACGCATGAATGTCTTCTGAATTATGCGAAACAATCAATATAGTTTTCCCCGCCTGCTTGAAACCCAGAAGTAGTTTTCTAATATCCGCTACACCATCTTTGTCTAGCCCGTTCATTGGCTCGTCAAGGATTAAGATGTCCGGATCTTCCATGATTGCCTGAGCGAGGGCTAACCGTTGCTTCATGCCCATGGAAAATTTGCCGACATGCTTTTTATCATCCGGATTCAGCCCGACAATTTGAATTGCTTTCCTTACCTCTTTTTTCCCGATTTTTCCTCGGAGCGAGGCTAGGTACATCAGATTCTTATATGCACTCTGCGTAGGCAGAAAACCAGGAGCCTCGATAATTGCACCAACATTTTCAGGAAAATCTACATCTTTACCAATAACTTTCCCCGATACGGTTGTTCTGCCTGAATCCGGCTTGATGAAGCCGCAAATGGTTTTGATCAATACGGTTTTGCCGGAGCCGTTTCTCCCAATAATTCCGTGGATTTGGCCATGTTCAAACGACACTGTAACATCTGATAATACACTTTTTCCGTCAAAGAATTTAGAAACATGGTCAACAATAATTGAATTGCTCATTATTTCCTCCAATTGTTGATTTATGACTGGTTATTACTCATTGACTGCTTTCAATAGTTATTTTGAAATCGTATTTCTTAACTGCGAAGTATATCAAGATGAGCAGTAAAAGTTCAGTAGCAAAAAAGGCCAAACAGGACTGTTCAATCGTTAGGAGGCCGTGGCTTTGGGGGTACACTTCAAAGCGGTGATATCTCAAGGAACTGTTGGCAAGAAGAGAATACTTACAAAATGCTGAAGTTGGGAATATAACGGTCATGAAATAATTTAGTACATGGAACATAATCGAGAAGAAATAGCCCACAGCAGTGGAACATTTGAGGTTCAGCCAAAAAATCACTAAACTGAGGACAAAGGCATAGGCAATGCTGTAAATCATACAAAGCAAAGACGCCTGAATTGGAGTAAAGTAAGTTAAAATGTACTCTGGATAGCTTAGCCCAAACTGAGCTTGGAGAGAGCCCGATGCGTCCGTTGCCAACAAATAAATCGGCTGACTCCACCTGTTCGAGCAGTAGATATTACCTGCTAAAAGTACAACGCCAGAAAGGAAAACAACTGTGTAATAAATTACGCAGGCACAGAATAGGTACAAAATCTTTCCAGCTACCCATTCTACCCGTGTGATCCTCAGCAAGGTGTATGTTTCATTCTGCGAAGAGAAAGGAATATCGGATACCAATATGATAATCCCTAGAGACGATGCGGCTAAAGAAAATATGTCATTGTTAAACAAAAGGAAGCCGTCCGTGATACATGCCGATTCGCCGATTACCTCAGTAAATTCGAGTAGTGACACTATGTTTAACGATTGGACTGTTATGCCTACAAGAAGGGCAATATAAAATCTTGGAGACAACAGTGAGTTGGCAAATTGACGCCTACAGATCTTAAACATTTATAAGCCTCCTGTTGACACGCCGGTAAAAAATGAATACGGCTCCACACAATAGGATCAGCTGGTAGATAAGTGGAAACAAAAGATTGGGAAAGCCTGTGTATCTAGGTTGAATCATGTTGACTGGTGATAGAATCGCCAAGACATCTGTTCTTTGTAATACTAAGTGGATTCCATAATATAGTGCAAAAGGCGTAGCTAAAGTAACATATCTGTTTGTAGCGTAGGCTGAGATGCAGAGACCTATATTAGCCCAGACTACGCCAAATAAAAAGGAAAAGAATAGAAATAATAGGATAACAAGTCGACCATCCCAAATGTATTCAATTGCCGAATAGAGTGCAAGAGATGTCCCATACTTATCAGGAAGATGAGGTTCTGCAGCAATCATAAAAGCACAGCTGCACAGAAGATCGGGCAAGAGGACTGCTAAACCACCTGAGATGCTACAGCATCCTATACATTCCGCAATGTATTTGCGTTTGCTGGATCGTAACAATATTGATTTTATATAGCCGCTGTTGTAATCATCACAAAAGATAGTCGTGCATGGCAATACAGCGAATATAGGTGCAAACAGATTGAATCCACTTCTAGCGTGGGCAGTGATCACTTCATTCACAAAGTCCCCACACATTTTGGAAAAAGATGCTTCTCCAATCAATCTGTTGTACTGAAACCAGTTTGTGACCGAAAACCACATCAGCAAGATAAATCCTGCGACAATGGACATAACCATGCTTATCGAAAAGATTTTGCTTTGCAGCCGCAGCCCAAATGACTTTCTCATGAAATCCCCCTTAGTTCTGCAATCAAATCTCCGGTCAATGCATTGATCGCAATGACCTTGTCTCTGTTCATTAATCGCTGTTCTTCTGTTTCACCAATTTGAAATCTCCACACAGGAGTAACTGTATAATTCATATCAGTTCCCTGTAACACCAAGTATTCAAAAGTTATCTCCGTGACTGGAATAACTCCCGGAAATAACTCATCAGTTTCAAAATAATCACAGTCAATTATGGATGAATATTTCTCCAAATATGACAAAGCCTCATCAACAGAGATAATACACTTCTTCAGTGGTTTCTCCTCAAGATTGTACAGCGTACCGACAAGCTCAATCACTTCGGATTCGGTGGCAAAAAACTTCAAATCATAATTAGCAACTAGTGGCATCCCGTCTATCTCTCTTCGGTATGTAATCCAGTAGAATCCTTCAACAGTAGGCTCTACTGTATTAAAGGGCCGAACTATGTCGGGAATATATGTGCTTTCATCAACCAACGCATCTATGAGCGATTCACATTTCGAATATGCGTTGTTTAATGGAAAGCCAACATCGTTTAGGGTATTCAACATATTATTAGTGAATGGCATTACTCCGACTTTAGCATTGTAAAGGGCAAATAGCGGTTCGGAAATATACATGTTTGCTATTCCATAATTGAAATGATAGTATTCAGTATCGTTCATCAACACCCAACAATTGCTGTTGCCAACAGTGTGGTGGTAGACTTCGTCAGCCCTTTCCTGAAAGTAAGATTCAAAAAGTGCAGTTCTCTGTTCGTCAGAAATCGTAGTCGGTATATACTCATACAAAGATACTCGTTCGACATTTGCCGTATTTACACGAGCATCTATTTTAAGAGAGGTATCATTGTTTATTGACAGAACCTTTGATACTACCATATCATTGCTTTTTTTGACACATTGAATATTGTAAACATCCGGATCTGTTTTCTGCGGGAGTGTGGTCGGCACGCTTGCATGGGTGGGCGAGGAAGGTGATTCAGATTGCTGAACTTCCGAGGGAATGACATCTATTGTTTGCGAGTTGAGTAGGTACAGAATAAATAAGCAGGGGATCAACAGCAGCAGTATAAGTATGGTGAAAGAAAGCGTTTTTTTTATATGTATGTTCATGTTTAATCCTTGTTCTATTATAATAATTTGTTTGTGGTAAATTGACAAAGAGCAAGTTGTAATGAGAGCACATGTGCTCTCTCTTGATGCACGATATCCGCCAGCGTACTCACGCAATACAGAGAATACAACACAAGAACAGTATCACACACAAATTGTGACTTCAAGCGTGTCTGTAGAAGAGCGGATAAAACAGGTAAAACTACCGAAAATACATACAACGCAGAAAAGTTACAGAAAATATACCGTTGCAGCATCATTTTCCTTAAGCTCTATATGCTCCTTCCTTGCCGTATTGCTATAATTTTATAAAAATGTTAAAATAGAGTTGTTACTTAATGTAACAACTCTATTTTTATGGAGGAGCCCATGAAAGTACTCATTTGCGATGATGAAATGCAATACATAGAAGCATTGCAGACTCATGTCACTGAATACATGCAAAATCGTCTGCTCGACTGTCGTATTACATCAATCACTTCTCCAGAACAGATTCTCAATGGAGACATGTGTTATGATCTGGCTTTTCTTGATATCCAAATGCCAGGTATGGATGGAATTTCTTTTGCAAAGAAATTAAAGGAATGCAACGGGAAAATTGCTCTATTTTTTGTAACTAACTATGACGAATATCAGGACGATGCCATGGATCTTCACGCCTTTCGGTATTTTTCCAAGCCTTTTAGCGTGAAGCGTCTGTATTCTGGTTTAGATAAAGCCATGGAATATATTGATGGAGCATATGTTGATATTTTTCTGTACGACGATAACGCCCAGCAGCGAATTTTAGTGGATGATATTCTATATGTCACCCGCTTAAATCGCAAAGTGATTCTTAAAACTAAAGATGGAAGTTTAACTGTCCACGAAAACTATAATACACTGTGTGAAATGATGCCATCCCTATTTTTTTATCCGGTGCATAAATCCTTCTATGTCAATCTCCACTACATTAAACGATACGCTTATTCAGAGGTGTATCTCACTGATGATACCCGAATTCCCATAGCATCCCGTAAGCAAGCCAACTTTCACAAATATTGGTTTGAATATCTAAGGAGGCGATAAAGGTGCTAAATCCAGTTGTATCATGTACAGTTTTTGGGTCAGAAATGCTAGTTATTTATGTTTTTTATTCTAGGATTTCTGAAAACAAACTGCCTAGTTGGGAATGTCTGTTAATTGGTCTCTTTCTTTTTGAGTGTGGTTCCGCTACAAATCTGTTTTTTCAGCACAATGTGATGATCAATACATTATTCTCTGTTATTGTCCATTTTCTGTTTGCTATTGTGTGTTTTGAAATTCGCCCATTATCTGGTCTGTCATATGCTATTCTTCTTGTTGTATTGAATTTTGCACTGGAACTGATAGCAGACTTACTGTATGCTCCTTTTATTAATACAAATTCATTAGATGTCAACAGTAATCCATCACTTTTAATTCTTGTTGTTCTTACGAGCAAAACACTATTGCTAATTCTTTGTCTGTTGCTGTCTAAGGTAATTAAACCTCACTCCACTCGTGTGCGGCTTCCAGTCGTATTACTTATTTATCCGGCAGCACTAGCCATTTGCCTTGTAATTTTCTGGAAAATCTGTCTTCTGGAAGAAGTCACCACAAAGATTCAGCATGGTATTGCTGAGGTTTGCATGATATTTTTCGTTTCCACAGTTGTTCTGTTTGTTATTTATCAGCATCAAGTGGAAGAAAATTACCGTCATATTCAGGTTGAAAGCGAATTGCGCCGCCTTCAAATAGAACGTTCATACTATGAAATTCTAGAACAACAGAATGAAAATCTAATGATTTATGCCCATGATGCAAAAAAGCATTTGGCTGCTATCCAAGCCCTAACCACTGATCCGGAAATTAGTGAGTATGTAGAAAAGCTATCCAATCAACTAAAATGCTACAGTAAAAACTGTCACAGCGGGAATAAACTTTTAGATGTCATAATAAATAAGTGTGTTCTCGACTGTGAATCCAAGGGATTATCTTTTTATTATGATGTACGGCAATGCAATCTAAGCAGTGTTATAGATATCGACCTTGTTGCTATTGTCGGAAATCTGATGGATAACGCTCTTAGGGCAGCTGAAGCTTCATCAGGCAAAGCAATTTCACTGGAAACCACGAATAGGAATAATTATAATGTTCTGATTATAAGTAATAGTTGTGATAACGCACCAATGATTCGAAAAAATCGTCTCGTATCATCGAAAGAATCTCCCGGTTTACATGGGTTTGGAATAAAAAGTGTCACAAAATCCTTAGCAAAGTATCAAGGTGACCTAAATTGGGAATATGATGATGTTTCACACATCTTTACAATGACTATAATGATTGGAAGCTAGAGTGGAACCCATTTCAGTGGAAGAACACGACCCATATAGCCCTATACTGAGCACATCGGGATAAGCCGCTCAAAGTTGGTTTATACTTGCAGCAAATGTGGTTCTGTAAAATATGAAGAAGGATAATCTTAAACAGCGTGGAGTACCATCGCTATGATTCCCCGCTTTCCCAACAAAAGCAGCCTAAATAATTAAGCTGCTTTTTTCCCGTCCATTGCAAAGTACATTTTCTCTCCGTCACATGCCTGGGGTTCCTAAGGACAGTTTACAGAAATTAGGACAACGAGCATTGCAGCGGGCAAGAAAATTGTCGAGAAGAACCTTTTACAGTTCTTCTCGGCTTTCCTTTTATCTGCACATTTGTTTTATTTCCTATGGAAAATCAAATTTTGAGAGTATCAATATCTTGCAAAAACCAGAATACTGCTGCATTTCTTCATAAATTATCGTCTTATGCTGTAGCGAGCAGTGTGCTTTTACTCCTAAAGGACGAAAAGCACCGCTCTCGTTAGGAGCACACTCCTAAAACCTCCCCCGAGAAAAGCATATAAAAGATCAGCGGGTGTCGGAATTTTCCGGCACCCGCTTTTTCTATTTGTAAGGAAATATTTTTTGATGTGGGTATTAGGGCAGGACCTAAAAACTCCCCCTTTGGCAGCTGTGGCTATCCAAAGGGGATGCTCGCTATGATGATACAAGATATTTTCTATCGCTGCTGTCTTACAAAGCTCGGCACAAATTTCGGATGAGCAATTCGGTTATAATCCTTCTTGAATTCTGCAAAAAGACTCTTTCGCTGGACGAGATGTACATTGTCATATTGCTTGCTGAGGTTCCAAAAACTGTCCGGTACTCGGTTAACGGTGAGCAGGAAATACTCGTTTTTGTAAAACGGTCGCTGCCTGGTAGTGGCCTGATCAATTTCCTCCCAAAGCCTGCCGGTCAGTCCCTCCCCTAAGGCACAATCAAAGTATGCATAGTAACCTGTGTCTGAAGCAAAAGCAAAATCAAAACAGACACCGCTGACCTCAACATCATAGAGAGAAATGTCATCCGTATCGATGTAGCAATGTGTATCGTGATTCAAGTTGTTTTTGATCCAGTGGATACAGAGCAGCCGGTAAAAATTTTTAAGCACGGTTCGGTTGAAGTAGTCCAGAAAGGCACGGAAGGTTTCTTCCCCGAAGCTGCTGTCCGCCTTGGGAACAGCTGTGAACAGCATACCGTACCACAAGCCAAGATAACTGTTCGCAGGAAAATATTTGCTGTGTCCGTTTTTGCCGTCCTCCCGACGGACAAGACCGTGCTCCATCAGAGCCTTGATGTACTTGTCACATTTATTTTTGGGGTAGCCACTGAAAGCAGACAGCTCATTGATTCGGTTCTTCCCCTGTGCCATACCGTACAGCAGCGTGTTGTAGCTTTCCGGTGTGCGAAAGCACTCTCCCATCCAGTCAGCAGCAAGATGGTAAAATACAGAATCCTTGTGCAGCATCGCCCGGACATTTTCCTCGAAGGATTTTTCCAAGTCATAAGCAGAAAGAAGCTTCGGCAGTCCGGCGGTAAGTGAAAATATTTCTGCTGCCGTTTCATCCTTAAGGGAATACAGATCGGCAAGTTCCGGCATTGTCGTTATTTCTGTTTCAATGGCGGTGTAGAAAAGAGGGATTTTATCCCAAGGTCTGCCAACAAATATTACCTTGCAGGAATTGTTTGTTTTGAGAAATTCAGCAAGCTCTGCATAAAAAGTATCCAGCTCTTTCAGATTGCCTACACGGTCAAAAAAGATCGTGGGGCATCTTTCTTTTGCGTAGGTTTTAAGATGAGTGAAAAAACTTTGCCAGTCATTGCAGTTGCCAAAGATCTCCGGATAGCGGTTTGAGAAAACAACCGGTGCAAAAGCGGCATCCAAATACTGAAAGGAAAAGTACAGACTCTCCGGGTGTCTCTTGCAATACTCCAGTGCCGTCCTAGTCTTGCCCATACCGGGAACACCACTGAGAAAATACACTTGTCTTTCTGCGTACCATAACCTGTTTTCAATATCTTGAATCAGAAAATTCATTTTATCACCATCACATCGTAACTATCATATCATAAGTTGACCTTTTCTGCAATTATAGCTGTTTTCAGCTGATTTTTCAATTCATATAAAATATTTTCAAAAAAATATTCACGCCGTAAAAGCCTTGTATTTCGAGGTTTTTATGGCGTTTTTTCTGTTTTATCTTGCTTTTTATTGGCAAAACAGGGTGTGCAAATGGCGTACCCCTGTCAAAACAAGTGAGGAGGTATTCAATAAAAGATTTTAAAAAACGGGGGGCAAAACCTGCTTTTTGAAGTAATTAGTGAAGGGCAAAATATTTTTTCTCTTGCGCCCCAAAAGTGAATGACCGTCCGTGAGGGATATGACTTTGCCACGATGGCTGTGCTGAAAGCCGGAGCAAAGCGACGCCGCTTGAGTGGGGCTGGAACGATTACGGGGTGAACGGCTCTTACATATCTGCTGTGGATATGAATTTTTAGAAGGAGGTGTTTACAATGCCAAGATTATCCAAACGCTTGCGGGAAGAATGGGCGTTCTTCCTGCACCCGAAAACAGGACGCCGTACCTACAATCCCCTCTGCCGCAGCTGCGTGAATAACTGCAAGCAGAGCTTTCGGGTGGAGGTGCTGGAGTGTCCCAGATACCTATCCAAGCGCTCTG
>JAHHTO010000084.1 GCA_020024595.1 Schaedlerella sp. | reverse complement strand
TCATTGCTGCCGACAAAAGCAACTTTGTCATCGCGGTTTAATGTGAAAGTCAGATTATCCAGGATCTTTTCCCCATCAATAGTCTTGGACAGACCTTCTACACTCAGTACTTCGTTTCCAATCTCACGGTTTGGACGGAAATCAATATAGGGATACTTCCGGCTGGAAGGTTTGATTTCATCTAGTTGGATCTTCTCAAGTGCACGTTTTCTGGAAGTTGCCTGTTTGGATTTGGAAGCATTCGCGCTGAACCGGGAGATAAATTCCTGCAGTTCCTTGATCTTTTCTTCTTTCTTTTTATTGGCTTCTTTCATCTGACGAATCAGCAGCTGACTGGATTCATACCAGAAATCATAATTCCCTGCATATAACTGAATTTTGCCATAGTCAATATCTGCGATCTGGGTACATACTTTATTTAGGAAGTAACGGTCATGGGACACGACAATGACTGTATTTTCAAAATTGATCAGGAATTCCTCCAACCATGCAATCGCATCCAGATCTAGGTGGTTAGTCGGCTCGTCAAGAAGCAGGATGTCTGGATTACCGAACAGTGCCTGTGCCAGAAGAACCTTTACTTTTTCCGCGCCAGTTAAATCTTTCAGATATTTATAGTGGAGGTCTGTTTCGATGCCAAGGCCGTTTAACAGGTTGGCGGCATCGGATTCAGCTTCCCAGCCGTTCATGGTTGCAAATTCAGCCTCCAGCTCACTGGCTTTAATTCCGTCTTCATCAGTGAAATCCTCTTTTGCATAGATGACTTCTTTTTCTTTCATAATCTCATAGAGACGGGCATTGCCCATAATGACGGTGTCAAGTACAAGATACTCATCATATTTGAAATGATCCTGCTGAAGAAAAGAAAGGCGCTCTCCCGGAGTGATAACGACTTCTCCGCTGGTAGGTTCCAGTTGTCCAGACAAAATCTTCAGAAATGTAGATTTTCCGGCACCGTTGGCACCGATCATACCATAACAGTTTCCTTCAGTAAATTTAATATTTACGTCTTCAAACAGCGCTTTTTTACCAACGCGCAGTGTGATATTGTTTGCACTAATCATTGTAATTCTCCTTAAAATTGCTGATATCTTGATTCCACCGATTATCTTAACATGAGTTGTGTGAAAATAGCAAGGTATCTTATAGCTTTTGCGGGAAATGTTCTTGTAAAAAAGAGTTTGTGTTTAGAAAAGGAAGGTGTTTATGAGGGGGAGACAAAAAATTTCCGGGAAATGTTAGGAATAGAGGTTTGCGAATATGGGAAAAAAGTATATAATAAAACAAAGAATAAATATGTTTCATATCGTAAGAATTGTATTACAAAATATTATAAATGACTAGATGAAAAGGTGGGATTCATGATGCAGAAGGCGACAATGGTATTAGAAGGCGGAGCAACGAGGGGAATATTTACTTCTGGAATTTTAGACTATCTGATGGAACGGGATTTTTATACAACACATGTGATCGGAGTGTCAGCTGGTTCGTGTAATGCGGTGGATTATGTGTCCAGACAGCCGGGGCGTACAAGAGACTGCATGATACCAACAGATAAAAGTGGGCAATATATTTATGGAGTTCGCAAATTCGTAAAAGAGAAAAGCCTAATGAATATGGATTTGATTTTTGATAAATATCCAAATGAGCTTCTGCCGTTTGATTATGATACGTATTTCCGGTCAGAGATGACATGTGAGATTGTTGCTACCAATTGTGAGACTGGAAAAGCAGAGTATCTGACAGAAGATTCTGACAAACAGCGATTGATGAAAATTTGCCGTGCGTCTAGCAGTCTTCCACTTGTTACGCCTATTGTCAGTGTGGATAATGTGCCGTATCTGGATGGAGGGCTTTCGGATTCTGTTCCGATTGAGCGGGCAATGAGACTGGGAAATGACAAGATTATTATAATTCTGACAAGAAATGCCGGCTATAGAAAGAAACCAATTTCTCAGGGAATGGCAAAAGTATATCGAAGAGCATACAACTCTTATCCGAATTTAGTACAGGCAATCAGAACCCGCAGCTACCGGTATAATAGGGTCATGAATTTGATTGATAAGCTGGAAGAGGAAGGAAAGATTTTTGTGCTTCGTCCGCAGGTAAAGCCGGTATCCAGAATAGAAAGAGATGCAGACACGCTTCAAGGATTTTATCAACACGGCTATGAATTGATGAAGAAAGAATATGAACATTTGCAAAGATATCTTGAGGAATAGTACTTTATGGAGTGCGTTAGAATCAACCGAGAAGAGAAAAAGTAGGGGAATGGCAATGAAGAAAGAAACGATGCGGTATACGCAAAACAGGGAGTTGTCCTGGCTTCGATTTAATCAGAGAGTGCTGGAAGAAGCGAGAGATGAAAGTGTTCCGCTTCTGGAACGGATGAAATTTGTTTCTATTTTTACGAGCAATTTAGACGAATTTTTTATGATTCGTGTCGGAAGTCTGTATGATATGGCAGAGGTTGATAATAAAAAGGTGGACAGTAAGTCCGGGATGACTCCGCAGGAACAGCTGACTGCAATTTATGCAGCTGTAGCGCCGCTCTATAAAGAACGGGATAAAACTTACGCTGAGATTAAAAAGCAGCTTGCTGCATATGGTATCTGTGGACTGAATATGAAAGAGTTGGAAAATCAGGAGAAAAAATATATCAAGAAGTATTTTAAGGAACAGATCCTTCCAATTTTATCACCGCAGATAGTAGACATAAATCATCCATTTCCACATCTTCTGAATAATCAAATTTATGTAGTTGCAAATTTAAAACAGCAGAATAACAGCAATTCCATGATCGGAATCGTGCCGGTACCAGAGTTTGTTTCCGACATTGTGATGCTTCCAGGACATGATGTGCGTTATATCCGAATGGAAAAGGTGATCATGGAATATCTGGAACTCGTATTTGAGCAGTATCAGGTATCGGATAAGAATTATATATGTGCAACTCGGAATGCAGACGTTTCTCCAGATGATGAAGCGTTTGCGGATAATGAAGATTTTCGTTATATCATGAAAGAAATTTTACATAAGCGGAGAAGGATGGCTGTTGTACGTTTGGAAGTTGCATCTCCATTGGATAAGGAGATGGAAAAGTATCTTTGTGAGAAGTTGAAAATTACACAGAATTGTATTTTCCGTACAAAGATGCCAATGAAGTTGGATTTCATTTTTGCCATTATGGATAAGATTCCAATGTCTATGAAACGTTTACTAATGGATGAATCATTTTCGCCGCAGCCTACCGCTTCTCTTGCAGAGGGAAGTGTGATGGCGCAGGTGAAAAAGAACGATCTTTTGTTGTCTTATCCGTATGAAAGTATGGAGCCGTTCTTGCAGATGATCCGGGAGGCATCGTCAGATCCGGATGTTATGACGATCAAGATTACGATTTATCGCTTGGCAAAAAAGAGCCGTCTTGTAGAATATCTATGTGCGGCGGCAGAAAATGGTAAGGAAGTTACTGCTTTGATCGAACTTCGTGCAAGATTTGATGAGCAGAATAATATCGATTGGTCTGAGCGTATGGAAGAAGCGGGTTGCCGGGTGATCTATGGATTTGAAGGTTATAAGGTACACTCCAAAATCTGTCTGATCACTTACCGGAACAGGAATGAAATTCGCTACATTACGCAGATTGGAACGGGGAATTATAACGAGAAAACAGCAAAATTGTATACAGATTATTCTCTGATCACGGGGAATCAGTCTATCGGAGAAGATGCAGCGGCATTCTTTAAAAACATGGCGATTGGAAATCTGGCAGGAGTGTATCAGCATCTGATCGTATCGCCGACCAGTTTAAAACAGAAGGTGCTTATGCTGATGGATGAAGAGATTCAAAAAGGTACAGATGGAAGAATTGTAATGAAAATGAATTCTGTGACAGATGTGGATTTTATCCAAAAAATTGCGGAAGCATCGAAAGCCGGTGTAAAGATAGATTTGATCGTGCGTGGAATCTGTTGTGTTCTTCCAGGAATTCCAGGAGAAACGGAGAATCTGTCTGTTACAAGTATTGTGGGAAGATATTTGGAACATCCTCGTGTGTTTGTGTTTGGCAGAGGTGAAGATCAAAAGGTGTACATCGGTTCTGCAGATATGATGACTAGAAATACAGAGAAGCGAGTAGAAGTTTCTTGCCCGATTTATGATGTACAGATTAAAAAACGGCTTGTGCGTCATCTAAATATTATGCTGTCGGATAATGTAAAAGCACGAGAAATGTTAAGTGACGGAACCTATCGAAAAAAACAGAGCGGTGAAAAGAAGATTTGTGCGCAGGAGTATTTTATGAAAGAATCACTTCGTGCGAAACGTCCGGTAAAAGTGGAAGAAAAGAAACATGTTCTGTCTATGCTGTTGAAGCATTTCAAGAAGTGATCTGTATAGAAAATGGATCGTGGTGTCTTATAGATATTTCAGAATAGCGTGGTGAAATAGAAGTAAAACTGTGAGCGCATAGTGAATGCTAAATGTCTGGAAGCACGTAAAATTAAGAAAAAACAGGAAGGAATGTAAAATGAGAGTATTGAAGATCAGTGAGTTTGGAGTTTTAAAAAATGGAAAGAAAGTACATCTGTTTACAATGGAAAATGATGCAGGAATGTCGGCATCTGTGACAGAATATGGAGCAAGCCTGGTGAGACTGAATGTATCCGATAAAGCGGGTAAATTGACGGATGTTGTGCTTGGATACGATGATGTGACCGGATATGAAGAAGGAACAGCATCGCTTGGTGCAACGGTAGGAAGAAATGCAAATCGCATCGGAGGAGCAGCTTTCACACTCAACGGGGTGACGTACGAACTGGAAAAGAATGACAATGGAAATAATCTGCACAGTGGACCGGATTTCTATAACAAACGAATGTGGGAAGTGGAGTCTTCAGAAGATGATAAAGTTAGCTTTTCACTTCATAGCGCAGATGGGGATCAGGGGTATCCGGGGAATCTGGATATCAGGGTGACTTATGAACTGACCGAAGACAATGAATTAAGGATTACATATGATGGGATTTCGGATAAGGATACAGTGATCAATATGACGAATCACAGCTATTTCAATCTAAACGGTCACGATGGCGGAGATATATTGGGACATCAGGTGATGTTGGATGCAGATTTTTTCACTCGTGCAGATGCAGAGTCTATCCCGACAGGGGAACTGGTGGATGTAACAGATACTCCGATGGATTTTCGGAAGATGCATGCTATTGGAGATGAGATTGATAGAGATTATGAGGCAGTCCGGTTCGGAGGTGGATATGATCACAACTGGGTCTTGAAAAATAACGGAAAATTTGTTAAAGTGGCACAGGCAGAGGGTGAGAAGAGCGGTATTGTAATGGAAGTCTATACAGATTTGCCGGGGGTGCAGATGTATACTGCTAATTTTCTTGAAGGAGAAGCAGGAAAATATGGTTCTGTCTATGAGAAAAGAAACGCTGTTTGCTTCGAGACACAGTACTTCCCAGATGCGGTGAATAAGAAGAATTTTGAGAGTCCTGTGTGTAAGGCGGGAGTGCGCTATTATACGACGACGTCTTACAAATTTGTATAAAGGCGGTTATCGAAATGAATGATCAATAAAATGATGTAATTGCAACAGGCGGCGTTTTTGCGCCGCCTATATTACAGGAAAGAACAGGTAGTATCAATATTTATGGGAAAATCAGTATACATAGCAGAAAAGCCCAGTGTGGCACAGGAGTTTGCAAAGGCTTTAAAGCTAAAGACAAGGCGTGGAGAGGGATTTCTGGAATCGGAAGAGGCGATTGTGACTTGGTGTGTGGGGCATCTTGTAACAATGAGTTATCCGGAAGAGTATGATCCGGCGCTGAAACGGTGGAGTCTGAATACACTGCCATTTATTCCGCAGAAATTTAAATATGAGGTAATTCCGGCGGTGGAAAAGCAGTTCCGGATTGTCAGCAGTCTGCTGAATCGGAAAGATGTGGATCGGATTTATGTGTGTACCGACTCTGGGCGTGAGGGAGAGTATATATATCGTCTTGTAGAGCAGGAGGCACATATAGAAGGAAAAGAACGGAGACGTGTGTGGATCGATTCTCAGACAGAAGAAGAAATTTTGAGAGGAATTCGGGAAGCAAAAGATTTATCGGAGTATGATAATCTAAGTGCTTCTGCATATTTGCGTGCAAAAGAAGATTATTTAATGGGAATCAATTTCTCACGGTTGCTGACATTAAAATATGGAAACAGTATCTCTGATTTTTTGAAGACAAAATATTCCGTCATTTCGGTGGGGCGCGTGATGACTTGTGTACTTGGTATGGTAGTGCGTAGGGAGCGGGAAATCCGTGACTTTATAAAAATACCGTTTTACCGTGTGATCAGTACAATAGATGCGGAAGGCAAGACATTTGAAGGGGAGTGGCGTGCGGTAAAAGGTTCCCGCTATTTTGAATCGTTTGATTTATATAAGGAAAATGGATTCAAGGAGCGGAAGAAAGCGGAAGAGTTAATCGCATATTTGAGTGGGGAAGGTCCGGTTAACTGTCAGATTACTTCAATTGAAAAGAAAAAGGAAAAAAAGAATCCGCCGCTTTTGTATAATCTTGCAGAACTACAAAATGATTGCTCCAAGCGGTTTAAAATCAGTCCCGATGAGACACTTCGGATCATACAGGAACTATATGAGAAAAAGTTAGTAACTTATCCGAGAACAGATGCCAGAGTGCTGTCTGCTGCAGTAGCTAAGGAAATCAGCCGTAACTTAAATGGTTTATCGAAATATCCGATGGCGGCACCTTATCTACAGGATATTTTACAGTTCGGAAGTCATAAAAATCTGGCAAAGACACGGTATGTGAATGATAAACAGATTACAGACCATTATGCAATCATACCGACTGGGCAGGGGCTTCCGGCTTTGAAGTCTGTGTCAGCTACTGCAAAGCAGGTGTACGACTGTATCGTGCGGCGATTCTTAAGTATTTTTTATCCGCCGGCGGTGTATCAAAAAGTGGCGATTACGACACAGATTAAGGAGGAAAATTTCTTTTCCAGTTTTAAAGTACTGGCAGAAGAAGGATATTTAAAGGTTGCAGGAGTTCCACATGTAAAAAAGAATAGTAGCGGAGCAGGTGAAACTGCAAATACTCCTGGAAGGGAAGAAGACTCTGCAGGAGCGGAGACAGAGAAAAGTTTGGATACTGAATTCTTTCAAGTGATACAAGGATTAAAAAAGGGTGCGGTGTTATCAGTAAAATCATTGGATATCAAAGAAGGAGAGACCTCTCCTCCGAAGCGGTATAATTCGGGCTCTATGATTTTGGCAATGGAAAATGCGGGACAGCTGATCGAAGATGAGGAACTGCGTGCCCAGATTAAGGGAAGTGGAATCGGAACCAGCGCCACTCGGGCAGAAATTTTGAAGAAACTCATTCATATCAAGTATCTGTCCTTGAATAAAAAAACACAGATTATTACCCCGACGCTGCAGGGAGAGATGATCTTTGATGTGGTGGATAATTCCATTAAGTCACTCCTAAATCCAGAGCTGACAGCAAGCTGGGAGAAAGGACTAACTTATGTCGCTGACGGTGAGATTACTCCAGATGAATATATGCAGAAGCTGGATCATTTTATCGTGAGCCGGACGAATGGAGTAAAAGGGCTGAATAATCAGTACCAGCTGAGAGGATGCTATGAGAAGGCAGCGAGATTCTATAAGAAAAAAGGATAAATGTTATCATTGATGATAAAATGATTTGCTCATTCATATCTATAGACATCGTGTGTTGATAGTGGTAAAATGAGCAGGATTTGAAAAATATAGTTGATAGTTAGTTGTGTATAGAGAAGATGCTGCAAGAATCAAGCGGTGGAAATGGAGGATGTCAATGAGAGAATTAACAGTACAAGAACTTTATACTCTGGATGAAACAATCGCAAAGGCACTGTTTAACAGAGTTACATATCCATGGGAGGTGCTTCCAAAAATTGGTGATTTTATTATGGAATTAGGTGCTACATTGAGTGAAGAGGAATATGAAAAGCGTGGTGAGAATATATGGATCGCGAAGTCTGCAAAGATAGCTCCGACAGCGTATATCAATGGACCGGCGATTATTGGAAAAGATGCGGAAGTCAGACACTGTGCTTTCATTCGTGGAAATGCAATTGTTGGAGAGAATGCTGTAGTAGGAAATTCTACAGAGTTGAAGAATGTGGTTCTGTTTAATGGAGTACAGGTGCCGCATTACAATTATGTGGGAGATTCCATTCTTGGATATAAGGCGCATATGGGGGCAGGTTCTATTACATCGAATGTGAAGTCTGATAAGAAGTTGGTTGTTGTAAAGACACCGAACGGCAATATCGAAACCGGGATTAAGAAGTTTGGTGCAATGGTTGGTGATGAGGTTGAAGTCGGATGTGGAAGCATTCTGAATCCGGGCAGTGTTATTGGCAGTCATACAAATATTTATCCGCTTTCTTCTGTGCGCGGTTATGTTCCGGCAGGAAGTATTTATAAAAAGCAAGGTGAAGTAGTAGAAAAACAATAAGAGTAAGAGAAATTTATTGATGGAAAATACGGGAGATATGTAATCAAAACAGAGATAAAGAGGGGGCTGTAGCTCCCTCTTTGTTTCTATTTCTATATACAGATAATCTGTCGAAAAGTATGTCAAATATACTCCAATCGTTCAAAATACTGCATCAGTATGTTGGCACAGTTCTCAATTCCCAGTTCGGAAGTGTCTAAAATCATGTGATAATCGTTGACATCTCCCCAGGTCTTTCCGGTATGCTCATAGTAATATGCAGCACGCTCACTGTCTGTTTCTTCCAGTTCCTTTTTAGCTGTTTCATAAGAATAGGATTCCAGTTTCATGATTCTTTGAATTCGGTCTTCCTTGTCGGCACAGACGAAGATGTTCAATACATTCATTCGGTCTTTGAGTATGTCGGAAGCACAACGTCCGAGGATGATGCAAGGTGATTTTGCAAGTTCACGGATGGCTTCTGCCTCGGTCTCGTATTCATGTTCTCCTAATTTTTGCTCTATGTACACTTTGTCGTATACCGGAATATTCAATCTTTCGGAGAGCTCCTGTGCGATGAGACTGGCTCCGGTTCCAAAACGACGACTCATGGTAATTACTAACTTCATATACGTTCCTCCTCGTTCCGTAGTGTAAGATGTCAAATGACATGCATCTATTATAACATCAAATACGGAAGATGGGAAAGAAATTTTGTATTTCTTGTTTGTGGGTATGGTGTTATAATAGTATTACCGTATAAAATTTAGGAGAAAGAGAGGAAAATCAAATGTTATTTGTATGTTATCCGAAATGTACGACTTGCCAGAAAGCAAAAAAGTGGTTATTAGAAAAAGGCATGGAATTTGAAGAACGTGATATTAAGGCAGACAATCCAACAAAGGAAGAACTGAATGCATGGTATCGGAAGAGTGGTTTGCCATTGAAGAGATTCTTCAATACAAGTGGTATGTTGTATAAGGAGATGCAGTTAAAAGATAAACTGCTGGATATGAGCGAGGATGAACAACTGTCTCTTTTGGCTACAGACGGCATGCTTGTGAAGCGTCCCATTGTTGTAACAGACGAGAAGGTTCTTGTAGGGTTTAAAGAGAAAGAATGGGAGACATTATAGTTTTCTGCACAATATAATAAGAATATCTTTTTGAAGTTTCTCCAATAAATGTCTGAATGACCTCAAATTACAGGTTGTTTGGACATTTTGCTATTGTGGAAAACTCTATGTGTCTAGATCTAGATAGCAGAGATACGTTGAATATTGTTGTTATAGTTTGGATCATTTTAGGTATAGGGGGGATCTTCCATATGTTTTTGGATAAGTGAGATCGTTATATTCAGAAGGAGATAAAATTAAGGTTCTTGTACGAACTAGACAAGTGGAAAAAGGAGATTATTTTGAAGTAAGGTATTTACCGCATACTCATATAAATTTTGCAATGATTTTTATGTTGATAGGGATAATTGGCAGTATATGTGCTTCTAACTGGAAAATAGTAGTGGAGATGAAGTAATTATATTTTATAATGTTTTATTCATATTTCCAGAATAGGATGAAATAGTTAAAACTACAAATGAAATTTTCCGCCTGCGGGAAAGGGAATGGTGTGCAGTCCGTGACCGCAAACTTCCCACTCACTTTCGTCCGCCGTTCTTCTTGACCGTTGACTGGCTCGGCTGGATTTGCTATTATTCAATATCCTTTGCTTTCATACGGTTAAGTTCTGATTTATGGCGCTGATG
>JAHHTO010000083.1 GCA_020024595.1 Schaedlerella sp. | reverse complement strand
GAGCATTATAGAGGAGATTATGAGCCGATTCTGAGTTCCATGCAGAAGCTTAAGAGCGAACAGAGCAAAACTCTTCTGCAGATCGGTACGGCTGCTGAACAGGTAGCTATGGGAGCGGAACAGGTATCGGACGGCGCGCAGGCGCTTGCTCAAGGAGCTACCGAGCAGGCCAGTGCTGTGGAGGAGTTGTCTGCTACGATCAGTGAGATTTCTAATAATGCGAAAAATAATGCTGAAAATAGTGCACTGGCTCTGGAACATTCACAGAATGCATCCGCTTTTGTTTCAGAGAGCGCAGAGAACATCAGAGCAATGATTTCTGCTATGAACGAGATATCTCAGTCTTCTCAGGAGATTGGTAAAATTATTGCTTCTATAGAAAATATTGCTTTCCAGACCAATATTCTGGCTTTGAACGCAGCTGTGGAGGCGGCGCGTGCAGGTTCTGCCGGCAAGGGCTTTGCGGTGGTGGCTGATGAGGTGCGTAACCTGGCTTCTAAGTCTGATGAGGCAGCGAAAGCTACCAAAGAGTTGATCGTCAATTCGATGGAGTCTGTGAAGCATGGTGAGTCGATTGTAGCGCAGGTTTCAGAGGCTTTGAATTCTACGATTGAAGCTTCCCAGCAGGCGGAACAGGATATTGCCCATATTACGACTGCGATTACTGAGGAGACAGAAAGTATCGCTCAGGTGGCAGATGGTATTGAGCAGATTTCAGCCGTCGTCCAGACAAATTCTGCTACCAGTGAAGAGTCTGCTTCTGCTAGCGCGGAACTGTTCTCTCAGGCACAGATGATGAAAGATTTGGTGGGTTGCTTCCAATTGAATGACAACTAAGGAATTATAAATATAGAGACTCCAGATTGTGACAGCAGAAGGGACATGATAGATGTGCCTTCTGCTGTTCTTTATTCAAATATGCATTTTAAAAACTAGAAAATGTAAGTAGCTTAAATGATAAAAAAGTGGTATACTAAACACATTAATGAGTAAAGAGGCATTATTTAGATAAAGCAGAAAGCGCAGCGGATAAAAGATCGGACAGAAGTGGAGTGGAAGTAGCGCTTGGAGGGTAAAGTAAATGAAAGACAAAAATGTGCGTTTGAAGGGTCAACTTAAAGTGTATATGTATTGGCCGGTTATTATGACAATATTGTTGATTGCCATGAATCTTTGGATGTATCAGATTAACCGCAAAGCAGGGATGCTCATGTCTGTTTTTATAATCATATATGCAGTGACAGTAGGAGGACTGTATTTTTATAACCGTTCTCTGATCCTGGCAGATATGATTCAGTTTTCGACTCAGTATCAGGGGATTCAGAATACGCTTCTTCAAGAATTATCAATTCCGTATGCGATTCTTATGGAGGATGGCAGAATCTTGTGGAAGAACAAGCGGTTTGCCGAAATTTTTGCGGAACGGAGGCACGAAAATTATCTGCATAAGCTGATTCCGGAACTGGGACAAAGAGTCATACCACATGGAGATATTGATCATGTAGAACTGGAAGTACAGTATCAGGGGCGAGATTATCAGGCGGTTCTGCGGAAGATTTCGGTGGCAGGATTTAGTGACATGGAAGATCTTGTTCAAATTCCGGAGGAAAAAGAGTATATTATTACTCTTTATCTGAATGACATAACGGAGTTGAATTCCTATATTAAAGAGAATGAAGATCAGCGTTTGATCGCAGGATTGATTTATATCGACAATTATGATGAAGTTATGGAAAGTGTGGAGGAAGTACGACAGTCACTTCTGACAGCATTGATCGACAGAAAGATCAACCAGTATATTGGCGATGAAGATGGGATTGTCAAGAAGTTGGAAAAAGATAAGTACTTCATTGTGATCCGTAAGGAAAGTTACCGTAAGTTTGAAGCGGACAAGTTTTCACTTCTGGAAGAAGTGAAGCAGGTGAGCATTGGAAATGCACGTTCCGCTTCTCTGAGTATTGGTTTGGGGCTGAATACGACAACTTATGCACAGAGTTATAATTATGCTCGAATGGCAATTGATCTGGCACTGGCAAGAGGTGGGGATCAGGCAGTGGCAAAGGATAACCAAGGTATTACATATTTTGGTGGAAAGAAGGAGCAGACATCCAAGTATACGCGTGTAAAAGCCAGAGTTAAGGCGGAGGCGTTACGGGAGTTTATTACGGGAAAAGACCAGGTTATTGTTATGGGTCACAAGATTGCGGATGCAGATAGTCTTGGAGCATGTATGGGAATTTACCGGGCAGCAAAGGCACTTGGGAAGCGAGCACATATTGTCATGAATGAAAATACGAGTTCCATACGTCCGCTGTATGATGAGATTCTCGAAAATGCATCTTATGAAAAAGATATTTTCCTGACTTCAGAGCAAGCGCTTGACCATTTTAATGACAATACAATGGTTGTTGTCGTAGATACGAATAAAGCACAGATGACAGAGTGCCCGGAACTTTTGAAGCGTTCTAAGCTGATTGCAGTATTGGATCATCACAGGCAGAGCAGTAAAGGGATTGAAAATGCAGTTCTTTCCTACATTGAGCCATATTCTTCCTCTACTTGTGAAATGGTTGCGGAGGTACTGCAGTATATAGTAGAAGATATCCGTGTTTCGAGCGTAGAGGCAGACTGCCTGTATGCAGGAATTATGATTGATACGAGGAATTTTATGAACCGGACAGGTGTGCGTACATTTGAGGCGGCAGCATTTCTTCGCAGATGCGGTGCGGATATTACCCGTGTACGTAAAATGTTCCGTGATGACATCGAGTCTTATCGGGCAAAAGCAGAAGCAGTGCGTATGGCGGAAGTGTATCGTCATGAGTATGCAATCGCAGAGTGCCCAAGTGAGATTGAAAGCCCTACAGTTCTGGCTGCCCAGGCAGCAAATGAACTGCTGGATATCAATGGAATCAAGGCTTCGTTTGTCTTGACGATTTATAATGGAAGGATTTATATGAGCGCGCGTTCCATTGATGAAGTAAATGTACAGATTATTGCAGAGAAACTGGGTGGCGGAGGACATATCAATGCAGCCGGAGCGCAGTTTGAGCATACAGATATCGACAAGGCGATCAGGACTCTGAAAGCGACAATCGATCAGATGATTGAAGAAGGCGATATTTAAACAAAATCGTATGTGGAAACATTACAAATAATGAAAGAAGGAGTGTATCAGTTATGAAAGTGATTTTATTGCAGGACGTAAAGTCCCTTGGAAAAAAAGGTGAAATTGTAAACGTAAATGATGGATATGCGAGAAATTTTATTCTGCCGAAAAAGCTTGGGGTAGAAGCAAACGGTAAGAACCTGAATGATCTGAAATTACAGAAGGACAATGAGGCGAAAATCGCAAAAGAGAATCTGGATGCCGCAAAGGCGCTTGCGGAAGATTTGAAAGCCGGACAGATAGAACTCTCCATTAAAGTAGGAGAGGGTGGCAAGACATTCGGCTCTGTGTCCAGCAAGGAGATTGCTGCAGAGGTAAAAGAACAGATGAATCTGGAAATTGATAAGAAGAAGATCCAGTTAAAGGAAGTGATAAAGACACTTGGAACCCATAATGTTCCGATAAAACTCCATCCAGAAGTTACAGCAGAATTGAAAGTTGTTGTAGCAGAAGAAAAATAAGTAAGGGGAATCGTTCATGGATGAAGCAGTAATTAAGCGGATTATGCCACACAGCACAGAAGCGGAGCGAGCGGTCATCGGTGCAATACTGATGAATAAAGATGCTGCAATGACAACCTCTGAAATCATTACCGGGAAGGATTTCTATCAGACAGCATATGGCATTGTATATGATGCAATGATTGAGCTGTTTCATATGGGGCGTCCCGTTGATCTGATCACACTTCAGGAACATTTGAAGGAAAAAGACGTTCCACCGGAAGTTAGCGGACTTGAATTTGCCAAAGATCTGATTGCAGAAATGGGCGTTGAGACATCGGCAAATGTTAAATATTATGCGCAGATCGTGCAGGAAAAATCAACACTTCGGAAATTGATCAAAATCAATGAAGAAATTGCCAATACCTGTTATCAAGAGAATCAGCCCCTTGAGCAGATTTTGGAAAAGACCGAAAAACAGGTATTTGAATTGATCGAACATGGGAATTCTCAGGAATATGTACCGATCAAGCAGGTTGTGCTCAATGCATTGGATGTGATTGAACGTGCATCTAAGACAAAGGGTACCGTAACCGGAATTCCGACCGGATTTATTGATTTGGATTATAAGTTATCAGGACTGCAGCGTTCCGACTTGATTCTGATCGCAGCAAGACCATCTATGGGAAAGACGGCGTTTGTGTTGAATATTGCACAGCATGTTGCATTTCGCCAGAATCTTGCGGTTGCGATTTTCAGCTTGGAGATGTCAAAAGAACAGCTGGTAAACCGACTGTTTTCTTTGGAATCTCATGTGGATGCGCAGGTGCTTAGAACAGGTAACTTAAAAGATACCGACTGGGAAAAACTGATTGAGGGTGCAGGAATTATCGGGAAGTCAAGAATGATTATTGACGATACATCTGGAATTTCCATTGCTGAGATGCGATCCAAGTGCAGAAAGTACAAATTGGAACAGGGACTGGATTTGATTATTATTGACTATTTGCAGTTGATGAGTGGAAGTGGTGGAAGAAGCAATGAAAGCCGTCAACAGGAGATATCTGAAATTTCCCGCTCTTTAAAAGGTCTGGCAAGAGAACTGAACGTACCGGTTATCGCACTTTCACAGCTTAGCCGTGCGGTAGAATCCAGAACGGATAAGCGGCCAATGCTTTCTGACTTGCGTGAGTCGGGAGCGATTGAGCAGGATGCAGACGTGTGTATGTTTATTTATCGTGAGGATTATTATATTCCGGATACAGAAGATAAGAATATCGCAGAAATTATTATTGCCAAGCAGAGAAACGGTCCGATTGGAACGGTGAGACTGGCATGGATGCCACAGTATACACGATTTGGCAATGAGCTACGGGAGCAGGAGAAGTAAAACTCTCCTGCTACTCTGCTTTTGTTAATGAGAAGATAAATTCGGTGCCGACTCCTTCGGTACTAATTACATTGATATGTTCGTCGTGTGCCTGGATGGCTTCTTTCACGATTGCGAGTCCAAGTCCCGTACCTTTTTTATCTTTCCCGCGGGAAAGATCAGATTTATAGAATCGTTCCCAGATTTTATTCAGGTCTTTTTTGGGAATTCCCATTCCGCTATCTTTGACAGAAATGAATATTTTATCATTACGGCGAGTAATCTCCACCGTAATAGAAGAATCGTTGTCACTGAATTTGACTGCATTGTCCAGGAGGTTATAGAGAACCTGCTGGATTTTTCTTTGGTCCGCATAGACATAAGTCGTTTCGGATAGAAGCAAAAGTTCTATAAAGATATGTTTTTCTGTACAGACACCTTCAAAAGAGGCGGCTGTATTTTTTATTGTTTCCTGAATATCGAATTTTGTTTTATCTAGAAGAAGTTCTTTGGTGTCAAATTCGTTTAATGTCAGTAAGTCTTTCGTCAAATCTGTTAATCGCTCTGTTTCAAATAGAATGATATTTAAATATTTTTCGTGCAGTTTTGGTGGAATGGTTCCATCGGTCATTGCCTCTACATATCCTTTGATGGAGGTCAGCGGAGAACGAAAATCATGAGAAACATTTGCCACGATTTTTTTCTGATAATCTTCCATATCCTTTAGTTGAGAAGACATGTAATTCAGTGATGCGGACAAGTATCCGATTTCATCGTGGCTGTAGAGTGGGATTTCGTAATCTAAATTACCGGAGGCGTACTGGGTGGCAGCATCAATAATTTTTCGTAGCGGACGGTAAATGAAAACATGAAATCCAAGAAGAATTAAAAATGCAAGAAGATATACGACACCGATTGTGATATAAAGCGGAGTCATCATGTGGGAAACCTCCCGTTCGATGGTAGACAGAGGCTTGTGGATCAAAAGATAGCCTTTTGTATGAAAGCCTTTGATAACGGGAGCCATGATGGTGATAACATCTTCTTGGAAGTAATCGTGATAAGTTCCGGTAATGTATCGGCTTCCTGCGATTTCGGCAGGATCAAAATCCCTGATTGAAGCAGGAGCTGAGGTGCTTTTCACATTGGAAGATGTAATCATGGTTCCATTGGATTCGACAAACCACAGAGAAGAATCCAGATAAATCTGCATGGCATTTAACTGGGAATGTACCGCCCAAGAGGACGTGTTCTCCTGAAAATAAGATGGAAGGTAATTGGTTGCGATTAAGTTGGCCTCCCGGTACAGATTCTGGGAAGCACTGTCTTTTAGTTGATTTAAAATAAGCTGCCGACCAAGCGTTGCGGTAGTAAAAAGACTTAAAAAACCAAACGCAATATACAGCCAGATAAATTTTAGATACAATGTGTTTTTCATGTAAAAAATCCTTTATAGAGCACTCTTAGCAGAAAGCCTATCGTGTTTCGAATTTATAGCCAATGCCCCATACAGTGCTCAAACTCCATGTTTTGTGATCTTTGATCTTTTCGCGCAGGCGCTTAATGTGGACGTCTACGGTACGGGTGTCACCGATGTATTCATATCCCCAGATTTGATCCAAAAGCTGCTCTCTGGTAAACACCTGATTGGGAGAAGCAGCAAGAAAATATAAAAGTTCCAGTTCTTTCGGGGGCATGTCTACAGAATGTCCATCGCAGGTAACGGAGTAATTTGTCAGATTAATTTCCAAATCTTCATATAGAACTCGCTTGATGTTGTCTGCAACAGGGACTTCTGGTCTGACTGTCTGATAGCGGCGAAGCACAGCTCGGATGCGGGCAATCATTTCTTTGGAATCGAAGGGCTTCATAATGTAGTCGTCGGCACCTAGTTCGAGTCCTAATACCTTGTCAAAGACTTCGCCCTTAGCAGAAAGCATAATAATTGGTATCGCAGATTTGGCGCGGACCTCCCTGCAGACCTGATAACCATCTATGCCGGGTAACATCAGGTCAAGTAGGATTAGATTTGGTTGGTAGGTGTCGAAAGCAATTAGTGCATCTTCTCCGTTATATACTATTTTTGTGTCAAAGCACTCTTTATTCAGATAGAGAGAAATAAGTTCTGCAATATTTTCATCATCATCTACAATTAATATTTTTTGCTTATTCATGATTTCTCCTTTTACAATGATTGTGATGGTTCAATTCCACAAACGGCACGTACTGTTTTGTGGTGATTCTGCCGTTGGTTATGAGAACTCGACGATCGTTACCCCTGCATCTCCTTCCCCAAATTCTGCCAGATGGTAGGATTTTACATGTTTTTGCCGGCGGAGATATTCGTGAATCCCCTTTCGGAGAGCACCGGTTCCTTTTCCATGTACAACCCGGACACTGTTTAGGTGAGAGAGAAGTGCGTCGTCCAGATACTTATCCAACTCAGCGACTGCTTCATCCACTGTTTTTCCAAGCAGATTGATCTCTGGACTGACAGAAAGAGATTTGCTCATTTTGATCTTACCGCCACCTGTCCGGCGCATGTTCTTCGGTGCGTAGGGATTTTGCTCTTCTATAATTTCCAAATCGGAAATGTGGACCTGTGAGCGCAGTATTCCCATTTGAACCGTAACATTTCCACGAGAATCCGGAAGGGAACTGATCGTTCCGGTAAGGTTCATGCTGAGGACCTTTACAGATTCACCTAGTTTAAAATCGGAAGGTTTATACGCTTTTTTGGGCTTCTGTGGAGTAAGCGCACTTTTTGCAGAGGTAGTTTTGATTTTCTGGCGCAGACGTTCTCGTTCTTTTTCCATTTCTGCTGCAGAAATTCCTTCTTTTCCAAATTTGCGGAAGTTTTTCATGGTTTCGTCTGCTACGTTTTTAGCATCTCGGAGAATGGCGTTTGCTTTTTCGTTGGCTTCCCGCAAAATCCGTTCTCTTTGTTCTTCCAGTTTTTCCTGCTTTTGACGAGTCTGATGTTTTAATCGTTCTACTTCACGTCTATATGTCTGGATTTCTTCTCGTTCTTTTTCGATTGTCCGCCGGCTGTTTTCCAGATCACCCAGTAAATCTTCAAAAGAAACATCATGTTCAGACAAGCGAGCTTTGGCATCTTCGATGATGTAATCTGGAAGTCCTAGTTTTCCGGAAATAGCAAAAGCATTACTTTTTCCGGGAATTCCAATGAGAAGTCGATAGGTCGGTTTCAGACTTTCCACATCAAATTCGCAGCAGGCATTTTCAACACCTTCCGTGGAAAGTGCATAGACCTTCAGTTCACTATAATGGGTGGTCGCCATCGTGCGGATCCCCTGGTTGTGCAGATGCGAGAGAATTGCAATTGCAAGTGCCGCACCCTCAGTCGGATCAGTTCCTGCACCGAGTTCATCAAAGAGGACGAGAGAATCTTTGTCTACAACTTTTAAGAAAGATACGATATTTGTCATGTGTGAAGAAAATGTACTTAGGCTCTGCTCGATACTCTGCTCATCTCCGATATCTGCATAAATTTGGTGGAATACGGCTAGTTCAGAGCGATCGGCTGCCGGAATATGAAGTCCTGCCTGCCCCATCAGTGTAAGCAGACCAACGGTTTTTAAAGAAACAGTTTTTCCACCGGTGTTTGGTCCGGTAATAATGAGCAAGGAGAAATCCTCGCCTAGTGTTACAGTAATTGGAACAACCTTCCGAGCATCCAGAAGTGGATGACGTCCGTTCCGGATGTGGATACGTCTGTCTAAGTTCAGTGTTGGCCGGCTTCCATTCATGGACAGGGCAAGATGCCCCCGGGCAAAAATAAAATCGAGGTCTGTGAGCACTCGGTAATTGGTACGAATCTCTTCAATATAAGCTGCGGTCTCCTCACTCAGGTGTGCAAGGATCACTTGGATCTCTTCCTGTTCTTTGGCATAGAGTTCTTTTAAGTCATTGTTGAGTTTAACGACAGCCATTGGCTCAATGAAAAGCGTAGAGCCCGTGGAGGACTGGTCATGAATCATCCCCTGTACTTGTCCGCGGTATTCTGCCTTAACGGGAATGCAGTAGCGGTCTCCTCGCATGGTAATAATCGGATCTTGCAGATAAGTTCGCAAGGAGCCGTTTACAAGATTGTTTAGTGTTGTATGTACTTTGTCATTGATACTGTTGATATTCCGGCGAATGTGTTTTAATGTAGCACTGGCATCATCACTGATTTCTTCTTCGGCGATGATACAGCGGTCAATTTCGTTACATAAAAGTGTCAGAGGTTCTAACTGATTGAAATAACTGTCCAGACAGTCGGCAAGTTCCTCCTGAGTATCATGGCGTCCGTAGGATTTGACCTGTGCGGTATTCTTCAATACCTTGCTGATGCGCAGGAGTTCTCCACTTCCAAGTGAAGCTCCAACTTCTAGCCGTTTCATAGATTCCTCTACAGGAAATGCATTGCTAAAAGAAATCCGTCCTTTTTTTACGATACGTGTAAATGCGGCAGCAGTCTGTTCCTGAGCGGTATTGATACGCTCTAGATCAATCATCGGTTTTAATCGACGGCAGAGCTGCTTTCCTCGAAAGGAAGAAGCCTGTTCTTCCAACATTGCAATGATTTTATTGTATTCTAGTTTATTTAATGTCTTCTGATTCATAGATAATGTAATAATCCTTTTCTGATTTCTGCTATATATAGTAACCATTTTACTCCATTTACAGCATAATGAAAAGGATAATTCTTTTAATATTTTGCAGGAATATGAAAATAAGAAAGAAGACATAAATATTGAACAATTTCCGGGAATCGGTTATACTAAATTTTGAAGGAGAAAATGCCTATGAAGTATGAGCAAGGTTCCAGACCGAAGCCGGAAAAAGGTGGAGAAGAGAACAATGTGCAGGATGGAAAAGAACAGAGCACAGAGGAGAATTTTTCATTCTTAAAAGAGACGATTAAACCTAAGACAATAAGCAGGGAAAAGATTTTTATGCAGCTTGTCAGAATGGCAGTTTATGGGCTGATCATTGGAATGTTTGCCTGCTGTAGTTTCTTTGCGCTGAAACCATGGGCAGAGCATGCTTTCAAGGCAGACTCTAAAAAAGTAACGATTCCCAACGATGAAGAGCCGGAACCAAAGGAGGACACTTCAGAGGCACAGGCTGATGCCGAGGAGCAGACGCTGGATGTGGAAAGTTACCGTCAGATGATGGATAATCTTTATCTGACAGCGCAGGAAGCGAAGAGAGCGGTTGTTTCTGTTCGAGCAAGGACCCAGACGGATTGGACGGAGGTTATTGATAAGACCAATCCCAATACAATCGGAAGTTCAGGTGTAATCGCGGCAGATAACGGAAGAGAGTTACTGATTCTGGCAGATAACGCAGTATGCGACGGTACAACGGAGTGGGAAGTTGTATTTGCAGATGGAAGTAGTCAGAAAGCGACTTTGAAAAAGCAGGATAAGAACAGAGGATTGGCAGTTTTCAGCGTTCCTGAAAGTGCGGTTTCGGAAAGTACGTGGAATCGTGTGAAAGTCGCAGAACTGGGGAACTCAAATCTTGTAACCC
>JAHHTO010000082.1 GCA_020024595.1 Schaedlerella sp. | reverse complement strand
GGACAGATACCACTGGATCACGATTTCCAAAAAGGGAGATGAAAACGCAACGAGGAGGACGAAGCCAGAGATTCCGTTGACCCCGATGGAACTGCGCGTAGCGGAGTTGATGCAGAATGGACTGACTTATCAGGCCATTGCGGATGAATTGATTGTAAGTTACCATACGGTGAAAAAGCATGTACAGAATATTTATTCAAAATGTGGGGTAAATAATCGTTACCAGTTGTATCGGTGGCTGGAGAATAAAGAAGAGAGTTTGTAAACGGAATGGAAGAGTAGAACTTATAACATGGTATAGGAATATTTGTGAAGGAGTGGATGTTATCTGCTCCTTTTTTATTATGATGAAATTTGAAAAGTGGTGATGCTGGTGTATAGAGTGATGTTTTGTGATTTTTTGTCAAATAGAAGAAATGCAGACGAGTAATATATAGAGAATTAATAAATAAAAATGTGATATCTATATAAAAATGAGCAAAATAACGAAAAATTACCCGGTTTTCAGAGGGGGATAGGGAATGTTCCCTATAAGAATAGTGCCAAAGTCTAATTTTATTCAAAATCGAGGTTTGATACAATATTAACATAAAAATTGTTCCGGATACAATGAAAAGAAAAGGAGAGGAGGAAATGAATTGCCACAGCAAGGAAATATCTTCAATGTTCAGCGCTTTACGATTCATGATGGACCGGGGATGCGTACAGAACTGTTTTTGAAGGGATGCCCGTTGCGGTGTGAATGGTGCAGCAATCCAGAAGGACTCAAAACATATATACAGCCCGGGGTCTATAAAAGTAAATGTATTTCGCATAAGAACTGCGGTGCTTGTGAAGAAGTATGTCCAGAGCCAGATGTTTTGAAGTTTGTGAAGGGGAAAATTAGTTCGATTGATCGCGATAAATGTGTTAACTGCCTTGCCTGTTATGATGCCTGTCCGTCAGAAGCGATTAAACAATGGGGAAAGATGATGACTGTAGACGAGTGCATGAAGATTATCCGAAAGGATAGAGGGTATTATGAACGTTCTGGCGGTGGAGTTACGGTTTCTGGAGGAGAACCACTTTTACAAAGCGATTTTGTAACAGAACTTTTTAAAGTTTGTAAAGAAGAGGGGATTTCTACCTGTTTTGAATCTACGTTGTATGTAAAATGGGAAGAGATCGAGAAAGTACTTCCGTTCACAGATCTTGTGATTTCAGATCTGAAGCACATGGATACGAATATTCATAAAAAGTATACTGGAGTTCAGAATGAACGAATTCTTGAGAACATGAAGATGCTGGTAAAAAAAGGATATGAACTGATTCTTAGAATTCCTGTTATCCCAGGAGTAAATGATGATATGAAGAATATAGGAGATACCGCAGATTTTATTTTGCAAGAACTTGACGGACGGGTTCGAACACTGCAACTGTTAAGTTTTATGCGTCTTGGTGAAGAAAAATATCAATCGTTAGATATGCCATATAAAATGGCAGGAATCAAAGTAAATCGAAAATTGTTTCAGAAGCATGTGGAACAATTGGCTAAGTATTTTAACGAAAGAGGGATTCACTGCCTGGTCGGAACGAAAGAAAAAGAATAAAAAAGTTATAAAATCATAATTAACGAAAACAATTCAGGAGGGATTTTAATGAACGAAAATCATACAAAAGCATGTGGAACAGAGGAATTTGATAAAGTGTATTGTTTGGGATATCAGGTCCATCATGAAGACTGGTCTCCATTTTTACGTGTGAATCATTTGCGTCAGACATTTCTGGACAGAGAGTATTATGTCGATGTTGAGAGATTGAGACTGGTGACAGAATCTTATAAAGAACATCCAGTATGTCCACGTAAACTGCAGTGTGCATATGCCTTTGAAAAAGTATTATTGAATACGACACTGTATATTTATGATGAAGATTTAATCGTGGGAGAGATTGCGGCTCCGGCAAAAGCGTCTCCGATTTATCCGGAGTTTTCTGTAAATTGGATAATTGATGAAATTCTTCATCATCCTTTTGAAGAGCGTGAGCATGACCAGTTTTATATTAGAAATGACGAGGAACGAAAAGAAATCGTAGAACTCTGTAAGTGGTGGCAGGGAAGAACGATTGCTGATCAGGTAGAATCCAGATTGGAAGAAGACCAGAAAAAAGGTTCCCAGTTAGGAAAGCGGATTTATCAGACCAACCTATATCATTATGCAGGCGCCGGACATCTTGCAATCGACTATGCAAAACTGATGGAAGTCGGTTATAATGGACTAATTGCAGAAGCGAAAGAAAGAATGGAAGGTTTGAGTAAAAGAGATCCGGAGTATGCCGATAAAAAAGAATTTTATCAGGCACTGATCATTATGCACGAAGCTGCAAAAAAATATATTGAGCGGTATGCAGTTTTGGCGGAAAGCATGGCAACAGAAGAGAAAGATAAGAAGCGGAAAGAAGAACTTGAGGCAATTGCAGAGAATTGTCATGCAATTGCAGGTGAGCCACCGAAGACATTTTGGCAGGCGATGCAGTTGTTTAATATTGCAACTGCATTGATCCAAGTGGAAAGTAATGGACATTCTATTTCCTATGGACGGATGGATCAGTGGTTGTATCCATATTATGAAAAAGACATTAAGAGTGGAAAGATTTCAAAAGAATTTGCATTGGAACTGATTGAAGTAGAATATGTGAAGATGAACAATCCGACGAAACTGAAAGATTACGGAAGTATGGCTTTGCGTAATGGAAGAGGTTTCGGAGGAGAAAGTCTAACGTTGGGAGGCGTGGATAAAGACGGAAATGACGTTACGAATGATTTGACAATGCTGATGTTGGAAGCTTCTGCGCATACCCGTATGATGAATCCTTGGGTTTGCGTACGTATGCATGAAAATACACCATATGAATTGAAAGTTAAAACAATTGAATGTGTCCGTGCAGGATATGGACATCCTAAAATCTTCAATGATGGTCCGGCGATTCAGGGGATGATGAGAAAAGGGATGACGTTGGAAGAAGCAAGAGATTATTGTGTGGTGGGATGTGTGGAGATCAGTCTTCCGGGAAAAGAATACGGATGGCATGATGCTGCTTATGTAAATACACCCAAAATGATGGAAATGGTATTAAATGGCGGAAGGTGCCTGAACTGTGGACCGACTTGCCCAAGATGGGAACACTGTGGAGGAAAGGGTGAACATCTGGGTCCGGATACCGGAAGTCTGGATACATATCAGACATTTGAAGAGGTTTTGGAAAGTGTAGATAAACAGTTTGAGTATTGGACAGACCAGATGTGTAGTAGTCTATGTATTATTGATAATACACATCGCGCATTGAAACCACTGCCATATGTATCTGCATTTTTCGGAGCTTGTATGGAGACTGGTAAGGATTTGACAGAAGGTGGAGCAAAATATAATGGAATAGGACCTCAGGCAAGTGGAATTGCAACCTGTGCAGATTCTTTAGCAACAATCAAACAGTTAGTATTTGATGAAAAGAAGTGTACCGGCGAGGAATTGCTTCAGGCAGTCAAAGACAACTGGGTTGGACATGAAAAACTTTATGCACTTGTTAATAGTTCAAAGGTGCATCACTATGGAAATGATGATGATTATGCAGATGAACTGTTTGAATATATGTTTGAATGTTATTGCAGACATATAACCGGAAGAACGAATCCAAGAGGGGGTTATTTCAGCCCGGGTGTATATTCAGTAAATGCAAATGTGGCGATGGGGCTGAATACAAATGCGACTGTGGATGGGCGCAAAGCGGGGGAAGCAATTTCAGAAAATATGGGACCTGTTCATACAGACTGCTGTTCTCACGATATATGTGGTCCGACGGCGCTGACAAACTCTCTTACAAAAGTGGACCATAGTCTTGCAAGCAATGGAACATTGATGAATATGAGATTCCCACAAGATGCGGTTGCAGGTGAGGAAGGAAGAGACAATCTGATACATTTCTTGGATGAATACCTTGCCAAAGGAGCAATGCATGTTCAGTTTAATATTATGAGTGTAGAAACAATGAAAGCTGCACAGAAGAAACCAGAAGATTATAAAGATATGCTTGTACGTGTGGCAGGTTACAGTGCATACTTTGTAGAACTTGGAAAACCGTTACAGAAAGATTTGATTGGGCGTACAGAGTTGCATTTCTAAAAATGGCATAAAAAAGAATCATACATGAAGGAGAAAGACATGGATAAAAAACGTTTGTTTTATATCGTATTGGGACCGGTTTTGTTTGCAATTTGTGTTTTTGCATTTAGAGGTACGCTTACATTAGCAGGAGCAGAGGCAGTAGGAGTTCTGCTATGGATGATATTCTGGTGGGTAACGCGTCCTGTTAACATTACTGTTACAGCATTTGTTCCGATTATGGCAAATGCATTGTTTAATATCATTCCTATGGAAAATGTAATTTCCAGATATTTTTCAGATAGTATCATTTTGATACTGGGGTCCTGCTTTTTGACAATTCCTTGGAAATCGACAGGACTTGACAGAAGAATTGCATTGAAAGTACTTTCTATTGTTGGACCGACAATTAAGTCACAGATTATTGTCTGGCTGATTGCCAGCATGTTGTTTTCTACGGTGCTTCCTAATATTGCAGTGGTTGCGTTGTTCTGTCCAATCGCGGTTGCAATGTTGCATGCCGCAGGATATGATGACATTTCAAAATCCAAACCTGCAGTCCCAATTTTATTGTGTATTGGATGGGGAGCAGGGCTTGGAGGTGTTGGTTCTCCGCTTGGAGGAGCCATGAATGTGGCAGCGATTTCTTTCCTTCAGGATTTGACTGGAAAAGAATTCATGTATATTGACTGGGTACTCAGAATTCTCCCGTTTTTTGTTATTTCTACAGTGGTAATGCTTGCTGCCATGCTGTTTATGTACAGAAAAGAAGAACCTATCAATGGCACAAAAGAGTATTTTGAAAAAGAACTTTCAAAACTTGGAAAAATGAAACGAGAAGAAAAGATTGTTGGAGCACTATTTATTCTTGCTATGATTGGTGCATTCACACGGCCGCTTTATGCAAGTATTCTGCCGGGTCTGGCGCCTGCTTATGTATTTGTGATTCTTGGAAGTGTTTCCTTCTTTGTTACAGTTGCAAAAAAACCAATTCTTACATGGGAGGCAGCGCAAGAAGGGACATTATGGGGAATGATGATGCTCTTCGGAGGTGGTCTTGCACTTGGAGAACTGGTAAATAAATCAGGAGCCGGGGCAGGAATTGCACAGCTTGTATCGGGGATGAATCTGGATGGAGGATTTTTGACATTGGTTATCTTTGCAGTTTTTGCAATATTAATTTCCGAGGCGACAAATTCAACAGTTTCGGCAGCTGTTACGATCCCGATTATTTTGTCTTTTGCGACACAGATGGGGCTGAATCCGATTCCGTATTGGCTAGTTGGCATTATTGCAATGAATGCAGAATTCTTACTTCCAGTCAGTGTTCGTGCAGTACCCGTATCTTATGGATTGGATCCGGGTGTCATGATGAAGAAAGGACTTCCGATGCTGCTTGTAAGATTTGTGGTTGTTCTTGTGGTCGGATATGTGTGCATCAATTTCTGGCCGTATTTCAGTAATGTTTCATACTTAAGTTTCTAGAAAAAGGAATGTATCAGAAGCGGTATTTCGGTCTTTGTATACTATGAATAAAATAGGACAGGAGGATTTGAAAATGAGTACAGTAGAAGAATTGATTATCAGTTCAAAAACGGCGCAGAAGCAGTTTGAATTTGCATCGCAAGAGCAGGCAGATATGGCGGCACGTGCAATCTGTAAAATTGTCTATGATAATGCGGAGATGTTGGGGAAAATGGCAGCTGAAGAATCTCGCATGGGTAGTGTTACAGATAAAATTGCAAAATGCCGGAATAAATCTGCATTGATCTGGCAAAGTCTGAAAGGGAAAAAAACGGTAGGTATTATCAGACGGATAGAAGAGCGTAGAATGTTGGAAATTGCAAAACCGATGGGTGTGGTTGCGGCAATTATCCCATCTACAAATCCTGTTGTTACGCCGATGGGAAATGCTGCTTCTGCACTGAAAACCAGAAATTCCATTATCTTTGCTCCCCATCCAAGAGCTGTAAAATGTACAAAGCTACTTGTGGAAATGTTTCAGGCAGAGTTGGAAAAAATTGGGCTTCCAAAAGAACTTGTACTCGGATTGGAACAAGTTTCAATCGAAGACAGCGGAGCGCTGATGAGTATGGCAGATGTGGTAGTGGCCACAGGTGGGCCGGGAATGGTAAAGGCTGCATATTCCAGTGGAAAGCCTTCTCTTGGTGTGGGACAAGGTAACGTACAGTGTATTGTAGACCGTGACGTGAATCTGGGAGAAGCGGCAGAGAAAATTTTGGCAGGACGTAGTTTCGATAACGGACTAATCTGCTTAGGTGAGCAGACAGCTTTTGCTCCGAAAGAGAAGTTTGATGAATTTGTGGAAGAAATGAAGAACCATGGTGGATATTATGTGGATGACCCGGAAGAAGTAGCAAAGGTAAGAGAAGGTCTATTTCCGGAAGGAGGACCGATCAGCAGGGAGGTTGTTGGGCTAACGGCAGCTCAGGCAGGAGAAAAACTGGGGCTGGATGTGCCGGAAGGAACCCGTGCCATCGTAGTAAAAGCGGATGCTATCGGACGTGCAGATGATCTCTGCCGTGAAAAACTTTGTCCGGTGATTGCGGTATATCCATATGAAACCTTTGAAGAAGGTGTTGCTATGATGGTGGTAAATTTGGAATATGAAGGAAAGGGACACAGTATTGCAATTCATTCCAATACTCCAGAACATGTAGAATATGCAGCAATTGAATGTTCCGTATCACGTGTCATTGTGAATCAGCCGGCGGGAACGACAGGTGGGGGAAGTCCGACAAATGGTTTTACACCGACAACAACACTGGGATGTGGTTCTTGGGGAAACAACAGCTTTAGTGATAACTTTAACTATGAACATCTAATGAATATTACCCGTGTCGGATATCCATATGAGGAATCCTATCTTCCGAATCCGGAACTTGTATGGGAATCATAAGGCTGAACCAATCACAATAGAAAAGTAACATTGTCATTTGACCACAGCGCCAGAAAATATGGCGCTGTGGTATTTAGAAAGGGAGTGTATATATGGACTATTTGGAAATCGAGGGAAAAGCACAATTAGAACGTTTTGGTATTCCGGTGAATGATAGTATCCTCCTAAAAGGCGATGAAATTCCAGAAAAGATTTCATACCCCTGTGTATTGAAAGGTCAGATTCTTTCAGGAAAAAGAGGAAAAGCCGGAGCGGTTCGTGTGGTTAAGTCGGAGGATGAACTGCGTGAAGTAAAGAAAATTATTGAGGGAATTACAATCAATGGAAAGCATATGGAAGGTGTGATTGCCTGTGGTTTTCTTCCGATTGTAGAAGAATATTATCTTGGGATGACATTGGATGTAAAGAATCGTGCAATGGTGATGTTATTCACACCCTATGGGGGTATGGAAATTGAAGAACTGGCAGCAACTGCACCAGAGAAGTTGTTGAGATTAAATTGCACGCCAGACTTTGAAAAAGATGCATTTTTAAAAGCTGCCTCTATTTTTGATTTGCCGGAGGAACGGCTGAATGAAGTGGTAGATATTGCAGAAAAACTTTGTCGAGCTTGTTTTGAATTGGATGCAACTACAATTGAGATCAATCCATTGGCAGTTCTCGAAGACGGAAGTTTGTTGGCAATTGACTCCAAATTAGTAATCGATGATAATAGCCTGATACGCCAGGGAGATTATACAATCCTTCCACGTACGGCACAGAAGAAGTCACCGCAAGAGGAGGAAGCGGAAGCTTATGATCTGACTTATGTGGAATTGGATTCAGAGGGAGATATCGCAACCATGGCAGGCGGCGCCGGAATAGGAATGGCTACGATGGATACGATTCGTCATTATGGTGGTCGTGTTAACAATTTTCTGGATCTGGGAGGTGGTGTAACTGCTGAGAAAACATATCAGGCGATGAAGATTTTGTTACAAAATGAATCAACTAATTATATTTTGATCAATGTCTTTGGTGGTATTAATAACTGTGCGGATATGGCAGATGGAATTGCCCGTGCATATAAAGAACTGGGGATAAAAAAGAAAGTTGTTGTAAAGAGTCGTGGATTTAATCAAGAACAGGGATGGGCAATTTATGAAGAACTTGGATTTCCACAAACAAAATATGGTACAACGGATGAAGCAGTACAGACATTATTGAAAATAAAGGAGGCGCAGTAAGATGAGTATTCTGATCAATCAAGATACTGAACTTATGATTATCGGTATCACAGGTAAACAAGGGCGTATTCACTGCAAACGCACTTTGGAAAGTGGTGCAAAACTCCTTGCTGGCGTTGTGCCGGGAAAAGGTGGGGAGAAAGTCGAAGGTGTGCCTGTATTCGAAACCGTAGCGGATGCAAGAAAAGAATTTCCGGGAATTAAGTCTGCGATGCTTCTGGTTCCTCCAAAATTTGTAAAAGAAGCAGCGATGAAGGCTTTACATGAAGGCATCAAACTTCTGGTTATTATTACAGAGTTTGTGCCGGTATTGGATGCACTTGAAGTGGTAAATGAAGCAAAAACACTGGGTGCCCGAGTGATTGGACCAAATACAATTGGTGTGATTTCTCCAGGAGAATCCAAACTAGGAATTATGCCGGATTATATTTATGGAAAAGGACATATTGGAATCATTTCAAGAAGCGGAACATTGACACATGAGACAGCATCGAATCTGACATTTAAGGGATTTGGACTTTCTGCCTGTGTGGGAATCGGAGGAGATTCTATTATAGGGATGAATCATGCAGATGTGTTGGAACTGTTTGCGGAAGATGAAGAGACAGATGCAATTGTCATGATTGGGGAAATCGGTGGAACAAGCGAAGAGATGGCAGCAGCTAAGATTAAAGAACTAGAACTGAAAAAACCGGTATATGCGTATATTGCAGGAATGTATGCACCAGAAAATAAGCGGATGGGACATGCCGGAGCGATTGTAAGCGGTGGAATGGGAACCGTAAAATCGAAAGTTACAGCACTTGAAAATGCAGGTGTTACAGTCTGCCCGACACTTGGGAAAATTGTGGAATATATTGATGAGTATAATACACGTACAGGCGGAAGGCTGAAAACGTTGGAACCACAGATTGACTGAAAAGCGGATTGTTTTATAACAGAAGAAAGAGAACTGCTGTAAACATCAATGGAAAAAAAGAGGAGTGAAAGAGCAGAATGAAAGATTTTAGTTTTAGAATACCGCAGAATATTGAGTTTGGAGTGGGAAGTTTAAAAAAACTTCCACAAATATTAAAAGAAGCGAATTCTGAACATGTATTTCTTGTATCAGACCATGGTCTGGAACAAATCGGTGTAGTGAAAAAGATCCAGGACATAATCGAAGGGAGTGGGATTCAGTGTACTGCTTATCTGGAGGTTGTTCCGAATCCAACCATTGAGATTGTAAATGAAGCGGTTGCTTTGTATAAAGAATGTGGAGCGACCAGTCTTGTGGCATTGGGGGGCGGGAGTCCTATGGATGTGGCAAAGGCAGTTGGCGTTTTGGTAAATTTCGGCGGTGAGATTACAGATTATGAAGGTTTGTGTAAAGTACCTGGACCGATTGTTCCGATGATTGCCATTCCTACAACTGCAGGAACTGGAAGTGAAGTAACTGCATCTGCAGTTATTACAGATGTAAAGAGAAATTACAAACTATCTGTGATTAGTTATGAAATTATTCCGAAATATGCCGTGCTTGATCCAGAATTGATTATGACGGCACCGGCATCTATAGCGGCATCTTGCGGAATTGACGCGTTGATTCATGCAATGGAAGCATATGTTTCTGTGATGGCGACTCCGTTTTCTGATGCAATGGCGGAGAAAGCAATGGAATTGATCGGGGGAAATATCCGTCGTTTTGTTGCAAACAGAAAGGATGAGGAAGCGGCCTGTGCTATGATGGCAGGGTGTAATTTTGCCGGAATTGCATTTGCGTGGGCAAAACTTGGAAATGTTCATGCTATGAGCCATCCGGTTAGTGCATATTTTCATGTGCCGCATGGTGTGGCAAATGCAGTCATTCTTCCAACAGTCGTGGAATATAATGCATTGGCAGATTGTGGGCGGTATGAAGTGATGTATCGCTATATTAGTGGTGAGACGAAGATAGATAGTTTTAAACCGGAAATGCTGACGGATGCTGTGAAAAAGCTAAATGCAGAATTAGGTATTCCAAAGTCACTTTCAGAAGTTGGAGTTACCGAAGACAAAATCCCACAGATGGCAGAAGATGCCATGAAGAGTGCAAATGTATTAGCAAATCCGAGACAGACAATGGTAAAAGATATGATTGAATTATACAAAAAAGCGCTTTGATTAGAAAAATCGCCAGTTTCGGTAAATGCCGGTTCTGACGATTTTCTTTTTAGGGGAGTTTTTCATCTTACACTCTTGTTACACAATGATGTGAATGTACCTAATGCTAC
>JAHHTO010000081.1 GCA_020024595.1 Schaedlerella sp. | reverse complement strand
GCTTTTATATCTATAATTAAAACCAAATTTATATATTAAGGAGGTAGTATTTATGGATAATTTTACATTTCATAATCCTACTAAAGTTATTTTTGGAAAAAATGTAGAATCAGAAGTTGGTGAAGAAATCAAAGCTCTTGGAGGTCATAAAGTATTAGTACACTTCGGTGGAGATTACTTGCAAAAAAATGGTACTTTAGACCGTGTACATAAAGGGCTAACTGATGCAGGTTTAGAATATATTGATTTAGATGGGGTTGTTCCTAATCCAAGGCTAAGTCTTGTAAAGAAAGGGATCGCTCTTGCCAAGAAAGAAGGCGTAGACTTTATTCTGCCAATTGGTGGAGGAAGTGCCATTGATTCTGCCAAAGGAATCGCATATGGACTGGCAAATGATTTTGAATTGGAAGACTTATTAATGGGAAAAGTGAAAACGGATAAAATTGCTCCGATTGGATGTATCTCAACCATTGCTGCTACAGGATCTGAAACCAGTAATTCTATGGTCATTACAATCGAAGAATACAACGGGCAAAAAAATTTAAAGCGTTCTTATAATCATGATTGTGCACGTCCGCTTTTTGCATGTATGAATCCAGAACTCACATATACCTTACCAGCATATCAAACAGCAAGTGGTGCATCTGACATCATGATGCATACAATGGAACGATACTTTACTAACACAAAAAATGTAGATTTGATTGATCGAATTGCAGAAGGGCTTCTCACTGCCGTAAGAGATGCAACTTTAAAAGTAATCGACACTCCAAATGATTATGAATCACGTGCCACACTTATGTGGGCAGGAAGCATTTCTCACAATGGTCTTACAGGAACTGGGCGTCAGTCAGATTTTGCATCTCACAAAATTGAACATGAATTGGGCGGAATGTTCGATGTAGCACATGGTGCAGGATTATGCGCTATTTGGGGAAGTTGGGCTCGATATGTATATCGATCAAATCCTGCTCGATTTGCTCAATTTGCAGTTCGTGTCTTTAATGTCAGTGAAAATTTCTACAATATAGAAGAGACAGCTTTAGAGGGAATTAAAGCTTGGGAGAATTGGTGTAAAAAAATAGGAATGCCAATTAATTTACACGAATTGGGTATAACACCTACAGATAGTCAAATCGAAGAAATGGCTGATAAATGTATTGCTACCGGTGGTGGAAGTGTTGGATTTTTCCAGACTCTCAAGAAAGACGATATTATTAAGATATATAATATGTCAAAATAAGAAATTGTTAGAACATAAATAATACTTTTCAATAACCTTATGAGAGAGGGGCGGACGATTTTTGGACTAGCTAAGCTGCTAAACCAAGAAATCGTCTGCCCCTCTCTGCTTTTTAGATTTTACTCTGCTGTCACAAATTCTCCTAAACTAATCGTTCCTCTCAACTCATATGCCTGATCTAGCACGACAAAATCTGCATCTTTCCCTGTCTTAATTGCACCTTTTTGTGTAAGACCGAACTCTTTCGCCTGATTACCAGAACTCATCTTCACGGCTTCCTCTATACTTGCCCCAGTAAACTTCATAATATTCTGGAAGGCTTTGATATAGGTCAGCACGCTTCCTGCAATCGTGCCATCCTCCAGTCTTGCTGTGCCATCTTTTACATAAACAGTCTGTCCACCTAGTTCACTTTTTCCCTCTGGCATACCTTTTGCTCGCATAGAGTCAGTGACTAATTCTACACCATTACTGCCTTTTACTTTATATGCCATATAGACCATCTTCGGTCTGACATGGATTCCATCGCATATCATCTCAACATTCACACCATCTGTCAGCATACCATACCCTGTTACCCCAGGTTCTCTGTGGTTTAATCCTCTTTGTGCATTATACAAATGCGTCACATGACATGCTTTACATGCACATAACTGATTAAATGTTGCATTCGAATGTCCTACACTTGGGACAACCCTGTTTGCTAAACACCAATTTTCAAAAAGCTCTGATGCTTCCTCTGGCGCATAAGTGACAATTCTTATCCTATTACCACTTATTTCATCCCAATGAGCCAACACTTTTTCGTCTGGTTTTTTAATATAAGAAGCATCCTGAGCACCTTTATAATCAATAGAAATAAATGGGCCTTCAAGATGGATTCCCTGAATAATCGGATTCTTCTCGGCAGCTTCCTTGATGTTTACCAGTGCCTTTTCAATGTTTTCATAAGTCTGCGTCATTGTTGTACAGAAATAAGAAGTAATCCCTTCCTTTGCCGCCATCTGCCTTACCATCCAGTCAATCTCCTCTGGTGAGGCATCCATGGCATCAAATCCATATCCACCATGGCTGTGAACATCAATAAATCCTGGAACGATATAGTCTCCGTCTATCTCAATGACCTCATCATCATCCTGCGGGCTATAGTTTCTCATCTCATCAACTTCTGAGATCCGCTCCCCATAGCGGATATATCCATTCTCAATCTTTCTATCTCCGGTATAGATTATTTTATTTTTTAATACTTTCATCGTCATCATAGGGTCTCAGACACATCTTTATCTGTCTGTTTGCCCAATTCCTTTCTAAAATACTATAACTATATCTTATAACAATTTTTGAAATAGTTCAACTTATTTATGCCAGATACGACTTCCATATTTCTCTTCTATAGTCTGATTGAACTCTCTACCACCATCAATATTCGCACTCTTAAATACTGGTGGCTCATATCCTTTTTCTACCATATCTTTGATTGCCTCATATATCGTCTGCTGAAGCAGAAGACATGTACTGAAAGATGAAGTACCACATACTTTGCTGTCAAATCCTTCAACTTCAAGTGCAGCATCTCCAAACTGTGACTGATTATCCAGAACTACATCTGCATATTCGTACAAAAGTTTTCCTGAAGAGTGGCGAGATGTAGATGATTTGGACACTTCCAACGCTGTCGCAACGATCAACTTACAGCCTTTTTTCTTTACATATTCTGCCATCTCAATACTCATCGGATTACGCCCAGAATTTGATATAATAATAAAAACATCCTCTGGCTGAACATCTACTTGACGCATCAAAAAATAAGCATTTCCCTCTACACTCTCAAAAATACCTTCTGAATGGTCACGAACAACTTTCGATGGGATAAGACCACCTGCCCGTCCACACACTTCAATCGCACCTGCATAGGAGTGTCCACTTCCAAATGCCTGAATGATACCTCCGTTTCTGATAGACTCCGAAATCAACAATGCTGCATTGTGAATATTCTCCTGCTGTGTCTTTTCCAGTTTTTCCATAATTTCTTTAGCCTTATCAAAAAATTCAAATGCCATAATACTTTCTCCTTATATTTTTTCCTTTTTACATGTTTACAGAAGTAGATGTGATATCATCTACTTCTGTATGTTTGTTACTCTATACTTTTTCCACTATATCAAGCGTACCTGATCTTAAATTATCCAAGTATTCCAACTACATGCAGTAAGATAGAAAATACCATAACAAAAACGATTGCCTTTGTAGAACTCATCTTTTTTCTTCCAAGCAGCCAGTAAATCAAACCTACAACAGCTGCCGGCACAAGACCCGGCATAATCTGGTTCAAAATTTCCTGACCGTTTACAGAAATTTCTCCACTTGTAAATGTAGCTGTCACATTCGCCCTGACAACTGTCGCAATCAAAGCACCTACTACTGTAATACCAAGAAGTGTTGCTGCTGCTGTCAAAGCATCCAGCTTATCCTTTGCAGAAGTAATGATCTTAGATCCCTCTTTATATCCTATTCCTGCTGTAAATGTACGGAAAATTAAAATCGAAATATTCACAAGCAACCAAATGATTGCACCAATCATATTGCCTTCCTGTCCCATGTATGCTGCAATAGAACCAAAGATTGTCGGGAATAAAACTCCAAATAAGGTGTCACCAACTCCCGCAAATGGTCCCATAAGACCTGTCTTAAGACCTTTTACAGTCTCTTTTGCTTTGTATCCTTCATATTCTTCTGTCGCTGCATCAATACCGCAGATAAAACCACCCACATGAGGTGTTGTGTTAAAGAACTGAATATGTGTCTTTAACATCTCCTTCTGCTGTTCTGGATCTTTATATAGCTTGCGAATAATCGGGAGCATTGCCCACAAATATCCAACCGCCATCTGTTTCTCATAGTTCCATGTTATCTGGGAACTCATGATCCAACGTTTACTCAAACTATTTATATCTTTTTTTGTCAATTTTGTTTCATTAGTCTTCATATTCTCCATCTAACAGTCCCTCCTGTGAAACTCCTGCATTTGCTACAACTACTTTCTGGCTGTCTTTGATATTCTGTTTAAATTCAATCACAGCCATTGCAACTCCAAGAATAGCCACTCCAAACATCGGTATCGCCAGATATGCTGCTGCAAAAAAACCAATCAACAAATAAGAAATATATTTCTTAACCGGCAGATAGCGAAGCAGGATAGCAATACCAACTGCTGGAAGCAGACCGCCAGCAACATTTAGCCCTCCTGTCAACCACTCCGGCATATTATTTACGATAATATTGACAATATTCTCACCGAATATAAGCATAATAAAGACCGGAAGCGCTCTAGACAGTCCCCACGGAATCACACCATACCAGACATTACGATTGATCCCTGCATAATCAAGTCTCTCAATTGCAGCCTCAACCCTCTTTGCAAAGTACACATTTGTAAATCTTGCCAATACATCCAGATTAACCATCAAAAGACCAACCGGAACAGCAAGTCCAATACCAAACTCAATACCCTGTCCTGATGTCACTGCAAAGACTGTTCCAATAATTGCTCCTGTGATATAATCTGGAACAGAAGAACCGCCATAAGTTCCTACACCTAATACCATTAACTGTAGAGTTGCTCCAACCGCAAGACCTGTTGCTACATCCCCCATGATAATACCTGCGAGAATACCTGCAAATATTGGCTTTGCATCAAAAATTGCTGTTGAAATACTATCCCAAATAAGAATTGCTGATAAAATCGTAAGTGCAATAATTTGCCATATCTGTATTTCCATACTATATAAGCCTCCTTTTACTTATTTTAGATAAGAACGAAACGTTCTTTTATCATCATTCGGAACCATCTGGGCGAATACCTGCACACCGGTCTTTTCGATTGTCTCGATATCTGCAATTTCCTCAGAAGTACAGTATACCGATTTTTTCACTTGTTTTCTGCCTTCCTTCTCACCCATGTTACCTATATTTACTTCCTTTACTTTCACTCCAGACTCAATAAGTCTTACAATCGCCTTTGTCTTTTTTACAATCAAAAACACTCTTTGATTACTATACAATCCTTCATTGAGTCGTTTTGCAGCATTCTCCACAGAAAGTATACTTAAATGTACTCCTGAAGGAACTGCTGCTTTTAAGGCACTCATACCAATCTCATCTTTGAGTACATCATCATCTGCAATCATAATTCGATCTGCCTGTAATGTACGTGTCCAGTAAGTTGCCACCTGTCCGTGTATCATTCTTTCATCCAAACGGAAATTGACAATTCCATTTTTTTCTACTGGTTCTTTTGGTACTGCTTTTGTTTTTTCACTCTTTGTACTCTTTACAGAAGTATTTCCGAATATTGCTCCTGTCTCTTCGATGGCTGACGCCAAGTCTTCTCCTGAATTTAACAACACCAAAAGCTGCTGGCACAGTCCTGCAACAAGCTGGATATTCTTGTGCTCTGCAATAATCTTCATTGCTGCGTTGTACGGTGTTCCACCTGGTAAATCCGCAATAATCGCTACGCATTCATCTGCACCTTTTTCTGCGACAATTTTCTCATACTCCTTCTCAACACTCTCTTTTGTCATGTCCTCTGTAAAAGTGACAGTCACAAAAGACGGCGCTGCTCCGGTTATCATCTCACAGCTTGACTTGCAGCCCTCTGCATATATTCCGTGTGAAGCTATGATATAATACATATCTTAACCCTCCTGTTCTTTTAAGATAAATTCAATGACCGGTACGATCACATCAGGTTTCTGCACAGGAAGCGTGACCAGAAGTGCTTTGTCCTCAAATTTATCCTTTATATGGATTTCAGTTACTTCTAGATTCAGATCTTTGTGAGACTTTCTCTTTCCTGACAGTCCTTCATCCTGAATGTATTTAATCTCAGAATTATCATTGAGCAGTCTTGCATACTCCACTTCCCCGCCCAGGCCATTGATTAGCAAAGTACGATACGGCCATGAGAATAGATGGAGATATAAGTGATTTCCATTCTGAGTAAATCTTGCATCCACTGGGGCTTCATATTTGCTAGCTGTACACCCGTATATTGACTCTTTATGAAGGCGCATCCACTTTTTCACTTCATTTAGAATCTTCATGGTACGTTCATCAATCTCCCCACGACCATTCGGTCCGATATTTAGAAGCATATTACCGCCTTTTGATACAGTGTCAACTAAAAGCTTAATGACCATCTCTGGTGTTTTCCAATTCAGATTATCTCTGTCATATCCCCAGCTGTTGTTCAAAGTTTGGCAGGCTTCCCAAATAATCGGTTTTCCGCCATCATCTGCACGAGAGCTCCTCTGATACTGCTCCGGAGTGCCAACTCCGCGTCCTAAACCAAGTCTGTCGTTCAAGATAATATCTGGTTGTAAAGAAAGAATTATTTTTTCTAATTCCTCTGAACCCCAATCATCTTTTCCTTTGCCCACAGAATCTCCCCAGTCGCGCTGCGGATATGAGAAATCAAACCACAGATAATCTATCTTTCCATAATTACTCAAAAGCTCACTCACCTGTCCGTGCATGAATTTTCTATAAGATTCCATGTCACCTGGATGACTCTCAATATACTCTTTATTATTTCTCTCAGGATGATATCCATCCACGAGAAAATCTGGGTGATACCAATCAAGAAGGGAAAAATACAGCCCAATCTTCAGTCCTTCCTCACGAAAAGCATCAACATATTCTTTCACAAGGTCTCGTCCAAACTTTGTATTTGTAATTTTATAATCTGAAAGCTGTGTATCCCAGAGTGCGAATCCTTCATGATGTTTTGCCGTCAAAACTACATATTGAAAACCTGCTTCCTTTGCCTCTTTCGCCCACTTTTTTGCGTCAAACAAATCTGGATTAAAGTGATCAAAATATTTTTTATATCCTTCTACCCCAATTTGTTCAAGCGTCATAACCCATTCATGCCTTGCGGCAACAGAAAATAAACCAAAATGTATAAACAATCCAAAACGATCATGGATAAACCAATCAGGATTTCCATAGTTCTCCGGCCACTCATAAATATCCTTACATTTCATCCTATTTCTTCCTTTCAAACTTCATTTGCTATGCATAACAACTGCTTATATTATATTTTTTTTATTCCAAAATCTTAAAAATTTTACAAATCGGAAACCTTTTTATGCAGAATTCCCATTATTACACATCATTTTTTATGCACTATATACAATTTTTGTTTTTTATGTACCCTGCAGAATTTTTATGATATACGCCACAGCATCTATTAATATTTTGTTTGAAAGGATAATATTATAAATGAAAAATTATATTCTTGAAACTTGTGTAGTTTGCTTGCTATCTGCCGTTGAAGCTGAGAAAGGTGGTGCCAGACATGTAGATTTGGAACAGGTAATTGAACTTAAATATGATACCATTCTCCCAGGCGGACAGGCACTCTCAGCCTGGGATGGACGCGATATACTCAAAAAACTGCATAAAAAAAGCCAGGGCAGGATTGAAATCCTTACCGCTGGCGGAATTTGCCGCAAGGTTATTGAAAAACTGCTACCATACACCGGTATCACCTTTTATCATATGTCTGGTAAAATTGAGATTGAAAGTACAATGAAATACAGAAAACCTGGCGCAAGCATGATGCTCCCTGAGAGAGATGAATACAAACTTTTTAAACCTGACATTTCTAAGGTAAGAGCAGCTGTAGACTTTCTTCCATCTTATCCGGACTAATTGCTGATGTCTCTCTCTCTTCCCACTTTTCTATACTCCAAAATAATCATTTCCATCACAAGACGCTCCATCAGCATTTGACTGTGTATATTCGACGAAAAACTATACAAAATCGGATAGCGTACCATAGAATCCATGGCTGCTTTTTCATTGGAAGTGATCAGTGCGATTTCTCCCTTTGATTTCTTTAGATACGTCTTAAAGTATCCATTCAGCCTCATACCATCACCGTACAGATACTGGCCTGAATTTGAAAAAATGATGACCAATGTATCTGGACTCATATTTTTCAAATATTCTTCTTGCATAGTATCATACGTATAAGTCTGAATATACTTTCCCTCATCTGCCATCTGATACACGAAATCAATGGCCACAGTCTGTGAGTACACACTTCCAAAAGCAGCCACCTTGCTATGCTCATGCATGGCAATCGCAAGCTGTCTGAGTATTCCACGGTCTAACCTATCTGTAAAACACTTTAAATCATTCTCCAATATTTTTAGATAGGAACCCCACCCCTCTCTTTCAATGTAGCGCCACATTTGAATCTTATCCTCATATCCAAAATATTTAGAACGATATTTCTCATTTCGTACAAGATCGCGAAATTCCTTGTAGTCGTCAAACCCGATTTTTTTCACAAACTTAGATATCTTTGATTTCGACACATCACACAACTCTGCCACTGTCTCTATCGATATTCTATCAATATCATTGATATTTTTCAACATTACCTCTGCAATATGCAAATCTGCAGAATCATTGCCTAAATTATCTTTCAAATTGAGTAACCTATAGCCTGCAATAAACATATGATTGATCCCTCTTATCTTTCCATTATGTTAATTAATCTGATTCCTATGCTTCCACACATAAATTTCTCGACATACTCTTTTAATATATATCATTCCTACTATTTTCTCTCTTGATGTTTATATTCTGCTTAGGTATTAACAAAATATCAACAACTTTATATTATTTTATCTGCCTTTAAAATAGCTACCTGGGTTTTTCCGTCTGTAATCTTCCCTGACAGCACCTCTTCTACAAGAGTTTCCAGTGGAACGGCCTCAATATTCAGAAACTCATCTTCATCTAACTGTTGCTCTCCAAAATGCAATCCTTTTGCCAGATATAATGTGATTTTTTCATCTGTGTATGCTGCTGCAGGATAATAAACTCCCATTTCAATCCATTCATCTGCAGTAATCCCGGTCTCTTCTCTCAATTCTCTTTTTGCTGCTTCCAGTCTATCCTCATTCTTGCTGTCTAATTTTCCCGCAGGAATCTCTGTAATAACCATATCTAATGGATAACGATACTGGCGCTCAACAATTACCTTTCCATCATCTGTTAAAGGCACAATCCCAACTGCTCCTACATGACGGATTAATTCCCGTCTGGCAGTCTTCCCATTCGGAAGTGTTACAGTGTCTTTACATACATGAAGAATGACTCCGTCATAAATTTCCTCGGAAGCAATCTGCACTTCTTTCAGATTATCAAATTGATTCATCTTTTTGTCCTCCTTTTATGAAACAAAGCATATCAAAATACTCAAACTATATCAATCATTTTTCTTATTTACTTTTTACTTATTACACGACGATAAAACTTTGCTTTCTTTCATGATTTCAGTTCAACACTTTCAATTTATAAACAAATTGCAGAACCTGAACTGAATCAACAAAATATATTTTGCACCAACATCATATATAAAACAGTACCGGAAGCTATACTGAGCAAGGTGTTCTTTTTCCACCTGTGTAAAACAACGATAACAACAATCGAAATCAACTCAGGTAATCCATGATATGCTGAAAAAACGGCATCTTTTAAGCAGTAAATCACAAGCATACCAATTACTGCATATGGTAGAACAGTCCCTAGATAGGTAATATATACAGGTGGTTTTTTCCCTTCCGGGAAAAGTATAAACGGCAAAAACCGTGTTGTCATTGTTCCAAGTATCACCACTAAGATGGTAATAACACTTTGTGTTATAGTCATATTATTTGCTCCTCTTTTTCTGATTTTTCAATGAAGCTAGCGTAAAACATACCACGATTGAAATCATAGTAGGTAACATAAAGTTATTACTTTTAAAGATTAATAGACATAATATCGAACATCCAAGACCTGTAAGTGCAAAACTATGATGTTCCTGTTCCTCCCACTGACTGATAAACATCACGACAAAAAGTGCTGTCATCACAAATTCAATCCCTGTCGTATCAAAATGTATCATATAGCCTAAAAGCGCTCCAATTGTTGCACCCGCCACCCAATAAATATGATCGAGTAAGGTAACAAAAAACATAAACCATCCCCGATCAACTTCCTCAGGAGGTTCTATGGTGTAATTGATTGTAAAAGATTCATCACACATTCCATAAATCAAATACCATTTCTTTCTTCCCGTATTCTGATATTTTTGAAGCATAGAAATTCCGTAAAATAGATGACGTGCATTTACCATTAGAGATAACAAGAACGCATACATGGGATGAAATGCAGATAAGAGCAAATTAACAGTTACAAACTCCATCGATCCTGCAAAAATAAAAAGGCTCATAAATACCGGATATAAAAAAGAAAAACCTCTGCTTCTCATGAGAAATCCATATGACATTCCCAGAAACAGAAA
>JAHHTO010000080.1 GCA_020024595.1 Schaedlerella sp. | reverse complement strand
GTACATTTTTGGCGCTTGCAAGCCGCATCATATTATAACTTTGAGAGTATTTATAGGGGATGAGATCATCCTTTTTTTTCTTGGTTGTCGAGTTGGTATTTGTTTTCCACGAAAACTCTTCTCGATTGGGAAAATATTGTGTTTCTTCCGGAAGAGCCTCTGTGGCGGTCCACTTGGTAACCTCTCCGTTTTTGTCTATGATCAGACCCATGCCGGTCAGCTTTTGGTCAGTAAGATAAGCTTCTGCCAGTGAAGAATACTGATACTTGGAAAGAGAATTTAAAATCTCTTCTATTTTTGTATACAGTGTTTGGTCAGAGGCTGCTTTTTCCAGTAATTGTTTTGAAATCACCACATTGTTGATTCCATCCTGCAAGGATGCATACTTGTTGATCTGATCGTTTGTTTTAAAATCGACAATATCAAAATGAATATGTTGGTAATCCTTTTGTAATTGTTCGATTACTTTTTCAACAGTGGAAGGAGAGGTAGGATTCTCCAACTTTGGTGAATAAGCAGGATGGGAAGGTGGAAAAATTCTGGCAGAAGAATTAGCGGTTGATTCGGGAATATTCATAAGAGACTCTCCTTTCTATAGTATATTATATATATATTATCGACATATTTGTAAAAGAAATAATGCATAAAACGTCCCAGATATTCTTCCGAAGCTTAGAATCGCTTCGTATACCACTTCTCCACCAGATTGATCAGAGCATATAGTCCCATAGCCATGATACAGAGCAAAACGATAGACATCAGCAGCCAATCCATCTTAAAGACCTGACTGGAATAAATGATCAGATAACCGAGACCACTTCGTGCGGCAAGGAATTCACCGATAATGACGCCTACGAGACAGAGCCCGATATTCACTTTCATATTGCTGATGATGGCAGGAACAGAGCTTGGCAGGACAACTTTGGTCAGTGCGTGCCACTGATTGCCATGTAAGGTATAGATCAGTTTGATTTTTTCTTTGTCTACTGTGGAAAAGCTTGTGTACAGATTTAAAATACTTCCAAAAATTGCTACAGACATTCCTGCGACAATAATGGTCATCTGTGTAGCACCAAGCCATACAATTAGCAGTGGCGCAAGGGCAGACTTTGGAAGACTGTTCAATACAACCAGATACGGATCCAGAATTTCTGATAGTTTTTTGCTGTACCAGAGTAGTACCGCAGTCAGAATGCTAAAGATTGTTACCAGAATAAAACTCATGATGGTTTCATAAAGTGTTGTCCAGATATGATGGAAGATTGTCTGGTTAAGAACCATTTTCCAGAAGCAAAGGGCGATTTTTGAAGGGCTGCTGAATATGAAAGAGTCAATGATACCTACATTGGCGGCAAATTCCCAGAGAAACAGGAAACTTAAAAGAATGGCAACCCGTGAGACACGCACGATGCGTTGATGTCTTTTGTGTCCGTTCAGGTAATTTTGTTGACCTGCGGAAATTTCATTCATGTTGATTCAACTCCTTCCAGATAAGATTAAAATACGTTTTGAATTCGGGGGCATTTCTGCGATGCATCGGAGTGTCTTCTCTCAAATCAAAGGTAACTGGAAGAATGGTTTTGACAGAGGCAGGTCTGTCTGTCAGAATAATTACTCGGTCAGCAAGGCTGACAGCTTCTGATAGATCGTGGGTGACCAGCAATGCAGTCTTATGTGCATTGCGGATGATTTGACCGATATCATCACCGACAGATAATCGCGTTTGGTAGTCCAGTGCAGAAAATGGTTCATCCAGTAAAAGGATATCCGGTTCCAAAACCAAGGTGCGGACGAGTGCTGCACGTTGGCGCATGCCGCCAGATAGTTCAGAAGGTTTCGAATCTGAAAAATGCTTGAGTCCGTAAAGATCCAGAAGCTCATGGGCTTTTGCCCGGGAGCGGGCAGAGAGCATATGCTGTACTTCCAATCCAAGTAGGACATTGTGGTAGATGGTGCGCCATTCGAAGAGATGGTCATGTTGTAGCATATATCCGATATTGGTGGTACTGTCTCGCAAGTATTTTCCGTTTATTTTAATCAATCCTTTTTCTGCCTGAAGTAGTCCGGAAATCACAGACAGCAATGTAGATTTTCCGCAGCCGGAGGGGCCTACAATGGCAACGAATTCACCGGGAGCAACAGAAAAGGTAATATCGGTAAGTGCTGTTGTTTCGCCTTCTAAAGTATGGTATGCGTAATTGATATTTTTCAGTTCTAGTACAGGTTCCATATAAGCACCCCATTCGACAAAGTATATAGTTAATGTATGGAAAAAAAGAGGATAGGTGAATCCGTAGAAAATGTTTAAATAACAAATAAGTGAAAATCAGTACGTCATAGATTGACAAGACAGGAGAAAAGTGGTACAAAAGAATAAGCATAACAGTGAGGGGAACCGAACTGTTATCAATCAATAACGGAACTAGATAGAGGCGCGGGCTTCATCAGTATCACTCGACCATAGACCGGAACAGTCTGTGTGAGAAAGGGGAGACCGCCGAAGAAACTGAATGTATCCGGAACAGGCAGTTTCTGGGCCGTAGCAGAATATGCTGCGGACTGTCACATCAGTGGAGCGCTATCAGAGATATTATATCGGATGAGAGAAGTTTATGTCATGAGCGCACGCGGAAAGTAGTGCTCATGACTTTTTTGATTTGTGAAATGATTTACCGTGAATCAGAGAATCATCTGCCGGATATGAAATATACAGAGATGAAAGCAGCTATAACAGATAGTTCCGCTTGTAAAAGAGAGTGTACAATAGTAGATTCTCGATTTTAAATATTTTATAGGAAAGGATAAAAGGAATGAGTAAAAAGAAAAAAGCATTATTTGGAATGTTGACTCTGCTAGGGGCATTGATGTTGGGCGGAATGACAGTATTTGCGGCAGAAGATGCAGTGGAGTATGTACCGGGACTGTATGCAACTTTCTGGTCATTGATACCACCGGTTGTAGCGATTGTGCTGGCATTGATTACAAAAGAAGTGTATAGTTCGCTATTTATTGGAATTTTGATTGGAGGGATTTTTTATTCCAATTTTCAGTTTGAAGGAACGATCATTCATGTGTTTCAAGATGGATTGGTTGGCTCTTTGACAAATTCTTATAATATGGGAATTTTGATTTTTCTTATTGTTTTGGGAATTATGGTTTGTATGATGAATCAGGCAGGTGGTTCTGCAGCGTTTGGACGTTGGGCAAGTGGACACATTAAGAGTCGTGTTGGTGCACAACTTGCAACGATCCTGCTAGGTGTTCTGATTTTTATCGATGATTATTTTAACTGTCTGACTGTAGGAAGTGTGATGCGCCCTGTGACAGATAAGCATAATGTATCCAGAGCAAAGCTGGCTTATCTGATTGATTCGACTGCGGCTCCGATCTGCATTATTGCTCCGATTTCTTCTTGGGCGGCAGCAGTAACCGGATTTGTGGAAGGAGAGGATGGATTTTCGATTTTCCTGCGGGCAATACCGTTTAACTATTATGCTCTTTTGACACTTGTGATGATGGTGTCTATTGTTGTATTAAAGATGGATTATGGTCTGATGAAACTGCATGAGACAAATGCGATTGCAGGTGATATTTACACAACACCGGATCGTCCGTATGCCAATGCAGAAGAAGAGATTGAAAATACAAAAGGCAGTGTGATCGACTTGATTTTTCCGGTAGCTTCATTGATTGTCTGTTGTGTGATCGGTATGATTTATACAGGTGGTTTTTTTGATGGAGTAGGATTCGTTGAGGCGTTTTCAGGAAGTGATGCATCTGTAGGTCTGATGATTGGAAGTTTCTTTGCTTTTGTCATTACAATTGTTTTTTATGCAATTCGGAAAGTGCTGAATTTTTCTGATTGCATGTCTTGTGTTCCAGAAGGATTTAAGGCAATGGTACCTGCAATTCTGATTCTGACATTTGCATGGACACTGAAGGCGATGACAGACAGCTTGGGTGCAAAGGAATTTGTGGCAGGTGTTGTAAAAGGGGCAACAGGCGGACTTTTGATTGTTATTCCGGCGCTGATTTTTATAGTGGGCTGTTTTCTTGCTTTTGCAACAGGAACTTCATGGGGAACATTTGGTATTTTAATTCCGATTGTGGTAAATGTATTTTCAGGAACAAATGAGACAATGATGATCATCTCTATTTCTGCGTGTATGGCTGGTGCGGTATGTGGGGATCATTGTTCTCCGATTTCAGATACAACGATTATGGCGTCTGCAGGTGCACAGAGTAATCATGTCAATCATGTGTCTACACAGTTGCCATATGCGGTTACAGTTGCAGTTGTAACAGGAGTGACCTATTTGCTGGCAGGTATTGTGCAGAATTTTGTTGGAATAGTTATGACAGCAGTGATTTGTCTCCTGGCTGGAATTGTAATGATGATTGGAACATTGTTGGTGATTCGTTCGATGACAAAAAATAAATAATCACATCCCCTTGCTTTTTTGCAAAGATACGTAGAGTCGTGTTATAGTAAAAGGCAGGGGGATTTTTTTAGTATATAGGAGAATAGAAACATGAATGAACCGAAGATCAATTATCAAAAAGAGTTGGACAAGGAACTTCAGAAATTGAAAAAGGAAGAGAAGATACCGCGTCTTCTGGTGCACAGCTGCTGTGCGCCATGCAGCAGTTATGTGTTGGAGTATCTTTCTGATTTTTTTGAGATTACCGTGTTTTATTACAACCCGAATATTTATCCGGAGAGCGAGTATGCAAAACGTGTGGAAGAGCAGCAGATGTTGATTCATGATATGACGTTTAAATACCCAGTATCTTTTCTGGCGGGAAATTATGATACTAAGAAATTTTATGAGATGGCAAAGGGTCTGGAGAAAGTTCAAGAAGGGGGAGAAAGATGTTTTCGCTGTTATGAACTGCGTCTGCGTGAAACAGCAGAATTAGCAGCAGAACAGGGGTTTGATTATTTTACAACAACACTCAGCATCAGCCCGATGAAGAATGCACAGAAGTTAAATGAGATTGGTGCAAAACTTGCGAGTGAATATGATGTACAGTATCTGTTTTCGGATTTTAAGAAGAAAAATGGTTACAAGCGTTCCATTGAGTTGTCTGGAGAATATGGTTTATACAGGCAAGATTACTGTGGCTGTGTATTTTCTATGAGGGAACGGCAAATGGAAGAATTATAAAAAGAACCGTAGTAGATGGTTTACATTCACACGTTACTGTGATAAACTATAACGAACTATAAAGATATTTTTAGGAGTCAACAGAAAAGAGGGAAAAAAGATGGCACAGTTATGGGGAGGTCGTTTTACAAAAGAAACAGACCAGTTAGTATATCAGTTCAATGCGTCCATTTCTTTTGATAAGCGATTTTATAAGCAGGATATCCGTGGAAGTATTGCACATGTGACAATGTTAGAGAAACAGGGTGTTCTGAACGCAGAGGAGAAGAACAAGATTATTGAAGGATTGGAATCAATTCAGCAGGATGTAGAGAATGGAAGATTACAGATTACAGATGAATATGAAGACATCCATAGTTTTGTGGAGGCAAATCTGATAGAAAGAATCGGAGATGTGGGTAAGAAGCTGCATACCGGACGAAGCAGGAATGATCAGGTCGCTCTGGATATGAAATTGTATACCAGGGATGAGATCTTGGAATTAGATCAGCTTTTGAAGGCGCTTTTGGAAGAGTTGCTGAAGCTGATGAAGGAGAATCTGGATACATATATGCCGGGGTTCACACATTTACAGAAAGCACAGCCGATTACGTTGGCACATCATTTGGGAGCATATTTTGAAATGTTCAAAAGAGATCGTTCCAGAATGAAAGATATTTACAAACGAATGAATTACTGTCCGCTCGGCTCGGGTGCTTTGGCAGGAACAACTTATCCGCTAGATCGAGAATATACTGCAGAACTTCTGGATTTTGAAGGGGCAACACGAAACAGTATGGATTCTGTTGCAGACAGAGATTACTTGATTGAGCTGTTATCAGCGATGTCTACAGTGATGATGCATTTGAGCCGGTTTTCGGAGGAAATCATCATCTGGAATTCCAATGAATATCAGTTTGTGGAACTGGATGATGCGTACAGTACCGGAAGTAGTATTATGCCCCAGAAAAAGAATCCGGATATTGCAGAATTAGTCCGTGGTAAGACAGGACGCGTGTATGGTGCGCTGGTATCTCTATTGACAACGATGAAAGGAATTCCACTTGCATATAATAAAGATATGCAGGAAGATAAGGAATTTGCTTTTGACGCCATTGATACAACGAAAGGATGTCTGTCATTATTTACTGGAATGATCGCTACAATGAAATTCAATACGAAGCGGATGGAAGACAGTGCGAAACATGGCTTTACAAATGCTACGGATGCAGCAGATTACTTGGTAAATCATGGAGTACCGTTCCGGGATGCGCATGGTATTGTGGGACAGCTTGTTCTACATTGTATCGAGAAAAATATTGCACTGGATGATATGAGTCTGGAAGAGTTCAAGGCGATTTCACCGGTATTTGAAGATGATATTTATGATGCGATCAGTATGGAAACTTGTGTAAAGATGCGTAATACCATTGGTGCACCGGGGCAGGAAGCAATGAAGAGAGTCATTGCGATAGAAGAGGCTGATCTGGACGAGGCGTAATGTAAGTTAACAAAAGAGAGGAGCAGAAAAATGGATAAAAAATTAAGAGTTGGTATTTTGGGAGCGACCGGAATGGTCGGACAGAGATTTATTTCTCTGTTGGAGAATCATCCGTGGTTTGAAGTTGTAACAGTGGCGGCAAGTCCGCGCTCGGCAGGCAGGACGTATGAAGAAGCAGTGGGAGATCGCTGGAAAATGACAACACCGATGCCGGAAGCAGTGAAAAAACTGATCGTGTCAAATGTCAATGAAGTAGAGAAAGTTGCAGCTACCGTGGATTTTGTATTCAGCGCAGTCGATATGACAAAAGAGGAAATCAAAGCAATTGAAGAAGCTTATGCGAAGACAGAAACACCAGTTGTTTCCAACAATAGCGCGCACCGCTGGACACCAGATGTACCAATGGTTGTGCCGGAGATTAATGTAGAGCACTTTGAGATTATTGAATCACAGAGAAAACGTTTGGGAACAACCCGAGGATTCATCGCGGTAAAACCAAATTGTTCCATCCAAAGTTATACACCATGTCTTGCGGCGTGGGAGGAGTTTGGACCAAAGGAAGTAGTGGCAACAACATATCAGGCAATTTCTGGAGCAGGAAAGACATTTAAAGACTGGCCTGAAATGGTGGAGAATATCATTCCGTATATTGGCGGAGAGGAAGAGAAGAGTGAGCAGGAGCCGCTTCGCGTACTTGGCAAAGTAGGTGACGGCGAGATTATAAAAGCAGACGCACCGAAGATTACATGTCAGTGTATTCGTGTGCCGGTATTAAACGGACATACAGCCGCAGTATTCATCAATTTTGAAAAGAAGCCGACCAAGGAACAGTTGATTGAAAAACTGGTGGATTTCAAAGGATTTCCACAGGAAGCAAACCTTCCGAGCGCTCCAAAGCAATTTATTCAGTATTTGGAAGATGACAATCGTCCGCAGGTTAAAATGGATGTGGATTATGAGAATGGAATGGGCGTATCTATTGGACGTTTAAGAGAAGATTCTATGTTTGATTTCAAGTTTGTTGGACTGTCACACAATACCATCAGAGGTGCTGCAGGAGGTGCGGTGCTCTGCGCAGAGGCATTGACGGCAAAAGGCTATATTAGCAGTAAATAAGACTTGAAGCGGGGAAAAGATACCGGAAATTACAAGGAGGATGTCACAATGGGAATGACAATGACACAGAAAATATTGGCGGCACATGCGGGACTTGAGTCTGTGGTGGCAGGACAATTGATCGAAGCACATCTGGATGTGGTTATGGCAAATGATATTACAGGGCCGATGGCACTGCCAATTTTCAGAGAGATGGCAGAGACTGTATATGATAAAGACAAGGTTGTTCTGGTGCCGGATCATTTTACACCGAATAAAGACATTAAGTCTGCTGAGAATTCAAAAGCAATCAGGGAGTTTGCAAGAGAACAGGGATTAAGATGGTATTTTGAACAAGGAAAATCAGGTGTAGAGCATGCAATTTTACCTGAAGCTGGTGTAGTAGCAGCTGGTGAATGTATCATTGGAGCAGATTCTCATACTTGCACATATGGAGCATTGGGGGCATTCTCAACGGGCGTAGGAACAACGGATATTGCAACGGGGATGGCAACCGGAGAATTGTGGTTTAAAGTGCCAAGCGCGATCAAGTTCGTGTTGACAGGGAAACCGGGGCATTATGTAAGTGGAAAAGATATTATCATTCATATTATCGGTAAAATCGGGGTGGATGGAGCCCTTTATAAGTCGATGGAGTTTACTGGAGACGGAATTGCCAATCTGTCTATGGATGACCGCTTTACAATGGCGAATATGGCAATTGAAGCAGGGGCAAAGAATGGTATTTTCCCAGTGGATGAGAGAACAGAGCAGTATTTAAAAGAACATACAAAAAAGGAATACAAAGTTTATACTGCGGATGAGGACGCAGAATATGATGAAGTGGTAGAGATTGATCTCTCTGAGGTGCGTCCTACAGTTGCCTTTCCGCATCTTCCAGGGAATGCAAAGACAATTGATGAAATTGAGGCGATGGAACCAATTAAGATTCAGCAGGTGGTCATCGGATCCTGTACAAACGGGCGGATGGAGGATATGCGAAAAGCTGCAGCGATCCTGAAGGGACATACGGTACACGAAGATGTACGTGTGATGGTGATTCCGGCAACGCAGAAGATTTATAAGCAGTGTATCGCAGAAGGGCTTCTTGATATTTTCGTGGATGCAGGCTGTGCGGTTAATACACCGAGTTGTGGACCGTGTATGGGCGGACATATGGGTGTTATGGCTGCGGGTGAGAGATGCGTTTCTACGACAAACCGGAATTTTGTCGGAAGAATGGGACACGTAGATTCTTTGATCTATCTTGCTTCTCCGGAAGTGGCAGCAGCAAGTGCGATTGCAGGATGTATTGCGAATCCAGAGAAAGTAGGTGAAAGATCATGAAGGCATTGGGACATGTTTTTAAATATGGAGATAATGTAGATACAGATGTGATTATTCCGGCAAGATATCTGAACTCATTCGATGCGCAGGAACTTGCCAGTCATGCAATGGCAGATATCGATCCGGAATTTGTTAATAATGTGCAGCCAGGAGATCTGATCGTGGCAAATAAAAATTTTGGCTGTGGTTCTTCTAGGGAACACGCACCGCTTTGCTTGAAGACAGCGGGGGTAAGCTGCGTCATTGCAGAAACATTTGCACGGATTTTCTACAGGAATGCAATCAATATCGGACTTCCAATCATAGAATGTCCAGAGGCAGCCAAAGGCATCGAGGCAGGAGATGAGGTAGAGGTAGACTTTGATAGCGGAAAGATATATAATCGTACAAAGGGAACCGAATTTCAGGGACAGCCGTTCCCAGAGTTTATGCAGAAACTCATTGCAGCAGGCGGATTGGTAAAGTATACAAACAGTAAGCAAAATAATCAGAAATAGGGCAAAGAAACGGTTTCACAGAAACGCAAAAGAAAATGAAGAGGATAGAAGAATGAATTTATTGTATAAGAGCACAAGAAATGCAGAATATACGGTTACAGCTTCGCAGGCGATTTTAAAAGGATTGGCTGAGGATGGCGGTTTGTTTGTTCCGGTGGAGATTCCGAAGCTGGATCTGACAATGGAACAGCTGAAATCCATGTCTTATCAGGATACGGCATATGCAGTGATGAAGCAGTTTTTTACCGATTTTACAGAGGAGGAATTAAGAACGTGCATTAATAGAGCATACGATTCCAAGTTTGACACAGAAGTGATCGCACCTCTTGTAAAGGTAGGGAGCACTTATCATCTAGAGTTGTTCCATGGGGCAACGATCGCATTTAAGGATATGGCATTGTCTATTCTGCCACATTTGCTGACAACTGCAGCAAAAAAGAATGATGTGAAGAATGAGATTGTAATTCTGACAGCAACTTCCGGAGATACCGGAAAGGCAGCACTGGCAGGATTTGCAGATGTGCCGGGAACAAAAATTATTGTATTTTATCCGAAAAATGGCGTAAGCAGAGTACAGGAATTGCAGATGGTAACACAAAAAGGGGATAATACTTCTGTTGTTGCTATTCATGGCAATTTCGATCATGCACAGAGTGGTGTGAAAGCGTTGTTTGAAGATAAAAAACTAGAACAGGAACTTGCAGAAGCGGGTTACCAGTTCTCATCTGCGAATTCGATTAATATCGGACGTCTGGTACCACAGGTTGTTTATTATGTATACGCTTATGCAAAATTACTGGAAAATGAAGAAATTGAAGCAGGTGAAGAAATTAATGTGACTGTTCCGACAGGGAATTTCGGGAATATCCTGGCAGCATACTATGCAAAGCAGATGGGAGTGCCGATTGCAAAGTTAATCTGTGCGTCTAATGAGAATAAAGTCTTGTTTGATTTCTTTAAGACCGGAAGATATGATCGTAACCGGGAGTTTGTTCTAACCTCATCTCCGTCTATGGATATCCTGATCTCTAGCAATTTAGAGAGGCTGATTTACACCATTTCA
>JAHHTO010000008.1 GCA_020024595.1 Schaedlerella sp. | reverse complement strand
CCCTCAAAATGAAGTTGTCCTTCTACAATGATTCCGATATAGTCTGCAGTCTGTTCCATCTCACTTAAAATATGGCTGGATATCAAAACCGTAATCCCTTCCTCCGGAAATCTACGGATCAGTTCTCGCAATTCCTGAATCCCAACCGGGTCAAGACCATTTACTGGTTCATCCAGTACCAGCAATTTCGGATGATTTAAAAGTGCAATGGCGATACCAAGCCTCTGTTTCATTCCAAGCGAAAATGCACCTGCTCTCTTCTTCCCTGTATTTGATAAACTGACCAGTTCCAGTACTTCCTTTATTCGGCTGTCAGGAATCCCCAGGAGCAGTGCTCGTAATTTCAAGTTCTCCCACGCGCTCAGATTCTCATAGATCGGCGGCGTTTCTACCAACGCACCGATATCATTCAAATCTTTGCGTGACCAAGGATGACCATCAAACAAAATTTCACCTTCTGTCGGACGCATCATTCCGGTCAGACTTTTTAACAACGTTGACTTTCCAGCACCGTTCGGTCCCAGCAGACCATAGACACAATTCTTCGGAATATTCAGCGATACCCCATTCAACGCTTTCTGCTTGTGAAACACTTTTGTAATTTGTTTCATTTCCACCAAATTTTCTGTCATAACATTTGCCTCCTTATCTTAAGAGCCGATGTATACAAAAATTTTCAAATCAGCTCTTTTCGTAATCCAAGATATCATACAATTATAAGGATTTTATAAGGATGAACGACCAAAATACAAAGCGCACCTGTGATCTGCTGCCCCTTCCGAACAGCGATACAAGCGCGCTTTGCTCATTTTCTTTTCTTTATATGAATCATAGGTTTATTTGTGTATCCTACCGCTCAATGCTTCCAACTAACAGAGTGGATATTTCTCAGTCAGTTCTGCAACCATTTTCTTTGCCTTCTCCACATTCTCTTCCCCTGCAATCACCAGTGAAATAATCTCTGCGATCTTATCCATGTCCTCTTCTACCATCCCTCGGCTTGTTACTGCAGGTGTGCCCAGTCTCACGCCACTTGTTACAAACGGAGAACGTGGGTCATTCGGAATCGTATTCTTATTTGCCGTAATATGCGCATCGTCTAGGCGTTTCTCCAGTTCTTTTCCACTGATGTCCGTTCCTGTCAAATCTACCAACATTAGATGGTTATCAGTATCACCGGATACAATCTTGATCCCCTGTGCTTTTAATCCATTGCAAAGTGCTTTCGCATTCTTCACAACCTGTTCCATATAGGTCTTATATTCCGGCTGCAGTGCTTCTTTCAAACAAACCGCCTTTGCTGCGATCACATGCATCAAAGGACCACCCTGAATTCCGGGAAATACAGCTTTGTTGAAATTAAACTTCTTGTTCATTTCTTCACTGCTCATAATCATACCGCCACGAGGTCCACGTAACGTCTTATGTGTTGTCGTCGTTGTAACATGCGCATAAGGAATCGGACTCGGATGCAGTCCTGTCGCAACAAGACCGGCAATATGTGCAATATCTACCATCAGATATGCACCTACTTCATCTGCAATCTCACGGAATCTCTTAAAATCAATAGTTCTGGCATAAGCGCTTGCTCCGGCAACAATCAATTTGGGCTGATATTCTTTCGCAATTCTTAATACCTCTTCATAGTCAATGATCCCCTCTTCATTTACTCCATAAAATCGAACCTGAAAGTATTTTCCAGATAGGTTCACCGGTGAACCATGCGTCAGATGTCCGCCGTGATCCAGATTCATTCCCATAATTTTATCTCCTGGCTCCAACATCGCAAACATTGCCGCCATATTGGCCTGTGCACCAGAATGTGGCTGTACATTCACATACTCACATCCAAACAGTTTCTTTGCACGTTCACGCGCCAGTTCCTCAACCACATCTACACATTGACATCCTCCATAATAGCGCTTTCCCGGATATCCTTCTGCATATTTGTTTGTCAGAGGACTTCCCATTGCTGCCATCACAGCCTTGCTCACCCAGTTTTCAGAAGCAATCAGCTCAATATGTGAATTCTGACGTTTCATCTCCGCCTGGATTGCCTCGGCTACTTCTGCATCTGTCTTTTTAATCTCCTCAAAATCGTACATCGTATCTTACCTCCGTTTCTATTTCCGTAAATATCCACTGCTCTATTAAGAATTCCATATCCTACATAATGCTGTTCTCAGTCTATCATACATGTGTCTTGAAAACAAGAATTCACTTTAACAAATCATCAAATAACGACAACTGGTTGCTCTGCGGCAAATCTCCAAACAAGCCCAGATCCGCCATCAGATCAATCACAGTCTTGCTGACTTTTGTTCGCTGCCGGAAATCATCCAGCGATAAATATGGCCCATTCTGAGATGCAATCTCCACTGTCTCGGCAGCTTTCTCACCCATTCCCTCAATACTTGCAAATGATGGCATCAGTTTTCCATTGATAATCTGGAACTTCTTTGCCTTTGCCCGATACAGATCAATGGGCATAAACTCCAGCCCACGCGCATACATTTCTTGTACAAGACGCATATCTTTCAACGTATCCTGTTCTTTGTTAGTCAGGGAATCACTGCGCCTCTTGTAATCTTTCATATAGAAATTCAGCTTATCCTTTCCTTGACACATCAGTTCATAGGAAAATGCATCTGCACGAATACTAAAATAGGCCCCATAATAAGCCAAAGGATAGTTGATCTTACAATAGGCAATTCGATACGCCATCATCACATATGCAGCCGCATGAGCTTTCGGGAACATGTAGCTGATCTTCTTACAAGAATCAATATACCATTCCGGCACATCTTTTTCCCTCATGGCTGTTTCCCACTCTGGTTTTAGTCCTTTTCCCTTTCGTACACTCTCCATGATGGTAAAGGACAAGGCACTTTCCACACCCTGATTGATCAGATAGATCATAATATCATCACGGGTACAGATTGCCGTAGATATCGTTGCCTTTCCCGCCTTAATCAGCTCCTGAGCATTTCCCAGCCACACATTGGTTCCATGAGACAAGCCGGAAATACGGATCAGATCAGACAGTGACTGCGGATTTGCCTCTTGTACCATCTGAATTACAAAGTCTGTCCCAAACTCTGGAATTCCAAGGCTCCCCAGTGGGCATCCGCCGATATCCTCCGGTTTGATTCCGAGCGCACTCGTATCGTGAAAAAGCGAAATGACACTTCTGTCATCTAGCGGAATCTCCGTTGCTACAAATGGATGCTCGTCATTGTACTCATTCTCCATCGCATCTGATGTAATATATTCTTCTAACATTCGAATCATGGTTGGATCATCATGTCCCAGAATATCTAGCTTCAATAAATTATGATCAATGGAATGGTAATCAAAATGTGTTGTCGTAATATCTGTTGTCATATCATTGGCTGGATGCTGCACCGGTGTAAATTCATTGATATTATGACCATGAGGAAGTACAACAATTCCCCCTGGATGCTGCCCCGTACTTCGCTTAATTCCTGTACAGCCGCCACTGATTCGTTCAATCTCACACCGGCGTTTTCGCATTCCGCGCTCTTCATAATAATTCTTCACATATCCATAAGCCGTTTTATCCGCCAGGGTTCCGATTGTTCCGGCCTTAAAAGTATGCCCTTCACCAAACAGTACTTCTGTATACTTATGAGCCTTTGCCTGATAATCTCCAGAAAAGTTCAAGTCGATATCCGGCTCTTTATCTCCTTTAAATCCCAAGAATGTTTCAAATGGAATATCAAATCCTGCTTTTACCAATGGTTCTCCACACACCGGGCACAACTTATCCGGCATGTCAAATCCACAGCATCCTGCGTAAGCTCGTACCTCTTCTGATTCAAAATCGCTGTAATGACATTTCTTACAGTAATAATGAGGACTCAAAGGATTTACCTCTGTGATACCGGCCATGGTCGCAACGAAAGAAGAACCAACGGAACCACGAGAACCAACCAGATATCCATCTTCATTGGACTTCCACACCAGTCGCTGTGCAATAATATACATCACGGAATATCCGTTGGAAATAATAGATGTCAATTCCCTCTCCAGTCGCTCCTCTACCGGTTTCGGCAGATTTTCTCCATAAATCTCATGCGCTTTATTATAACAAATATCTCGCAGCTGCTGCTCAGAATTCTCAATCACAGGAGGGCATTTATTCGGATTAACAGGAGAAATCTTTTCGATCATATCTGCAATCTTATTCGGATTCTCGATCACGATTTCCTGTGCTTTTGCAGAACCCAGATATTCAAACTCTGCCAGCATTTCTTCTGTTGTCCGCAAATACAGCGGAGCCTGATTGTCTGCATCACTGAACCCTTTTCCTGCCATGATGATCCGGCGGTATACTTCATCTCCCGGATCTAAAAAGTGTACATCACAGGTAGCAACAACCGGCTTTTTAAACTTCTCACCAAGTTCAATGATCTCCCGGTTCATATCCATCAGGTCTTCTTCCGTATTTACATCCGAAAACCTGTCACTCTCCAACATAAACTGGTTATTTCCAAGTGGCTGAATCTCATAATAATCATAAAAATCAGCCAGTTTCGCAATCACCTGGGGTGATTTATGATTCAAAATTGCCTGGTACAACTCACCTGCTTCGCATGCACTTCCGATAATCAGACCTTCCCGGTGCTGATTCAAAAGACTCTTCGGAATCCTCGGCCGTCTTGCATAATAAATCAGATTGGATTCTGAAACAAGCTGATACAGGTTATAACGTCCGATATTATTTTTTGCCAAAATAATAATATGGTAAGTTGGAAGTTTGCGGATCGCATTCGGATTCATGTCTCCAAACTGATTCATTCCCTTTAATGTCGTAATATTCTGATCTTTCAGCATTTCCACGAATTTCACAAAAATCTCTGCTGTTGCTCCTGCATCATCCACCGCACGATGATGGTTTTCCAATGAAATACCAAGTGCTTTTGCCACCACATTTAACTTATACTTTGATAACGTAGGCAGAAGTACTCTCGCCAATGCCACTGTATCCAGATATACAAAATGAGGAGCTATATCCTGATACCTACAGTTCTGTTCAATAAATCCTACATCGAATCCCGCATTATGTGCCACCAGCACCGCGTCTCCTACAAAATCTAGAAACTGCGGTAATATCGTCTGAATATCCGGATAGTCCATCACCATCTCATCTGTTATACTGGTCAGCTGCGTTATCTCATATGGAATGGGACGTTTCGGATTTACAAACGTACTATAGGAATCCACAATTTCCCCATTCACAACCTTCACCGCACCAATCTCAATAATCTTATCTTTAATAGAGCTAAATCCGGTTGTCTCCAGATCAAATACAACATAGGTATCATCCAGACTTTCTTCCCCAGCACCGACGGCAATTTCCGTCAGATCATCCACCACGTAGCCTTCCACACCATAAATCACCTTAAACGGATCATCCTGATCTAGACGCTCAATGTAATGATTTGCATCCGGGAATGCCTGTGTTGCTCCGTGATCGGTAATGGCAATCGCCGGATGCCCCCATCCATGGGCGCGACGCACAATATCCTGAACCTCCGAAACACCATCCATATCACTCATTTTTGTGTGACAGTGAAGTTCCACACGCTTCAGCGGGCTTAAATCTTCTCTCTTCTTCGTAAAATCTCCGATTTTCTTAATTCCTGTCACTGACCCGATTGTCAGTTCTCCATCAAACTTATCAATCGTTGTAACCCCTTTGATTTTCACATAGGCACCCTTTTTCAAATCTCCCAAAAGATCGGCAAGTTGATCATTCCGTGTAAACATCTTCACCATGATCGTATCCGTAAAATCACTCACCGCAAACATGACGATTGTCTTCTCGTTTCGGATCTCTCTCGTATCAAAACTGATAATTTTACCATGTATTGTAATCTCACCCATTTCCGTAACAACCTGATCCAGGCGAATCGCCACATCCTCAAAGTTCCTGCCATAAATCAGATTTGGATCATCTCCCTGCTTCAATGGACGAACATAATCCTTCTTGAAATCTTTTTTGAAGTCCTTTTTAAAGCTTTTCTCTTTCGGAGAATCTTTCTTTTCTGTCGAACCTCTTTCCCCACTTCCATCGACCCTGTTCTCTGAACCATCCTCATTTGGCAGCACATCATTGCCATGTACCTTTTTGTTACGGGCAAAGATTGCATCAATCTCCCGCTGCACTCTCTGCTCCTCATATTCTCTTGTCTTACTTTCTTCTTGTTCTTTATAGCTCACACGAATTTCTGTCTGTATTCCAAATCGATTCTGAAAAATTTCATCCAACAGATTCACAATCTGTTCTTTTCGTCCTTCTGATACAATGGTATCTGTCAATTCCAGACTCATCACATGATTGTCAAAAGAAATCTCCGCCTGCTGAAACATGTTTGCTGCCAGAACACTCACTTCTTTCAATTCCAGGATCATACTGTTTTTATACTCCGCCATCAAAGTAGCCGGTGTGTACTGTTCCGAAAGCGTATACTTTTCAATCATTCGAACACTGACATGTGCTGTAGAAAAAAGCTGTTCTTTGATTCTCTGCTCCATTGCCCAGATATGTCGTTTCTGGATCACATGTCGGCTAAATATATGTATATGAATAAAATCCCGTTCCGGATTTGTAGTAATCTTCTTTACTTCAACATCCCCGAACAGCATCTGCATATCCGTATCCACTTTCAATGTGGGAAATACATCAAAAAATGTCTTTAAACTTCTTACTTGTTCCAATTTATCAACTCCTGACGAAGTGTCTCCAACAATTCTTCTTCTTTCACTTTTCTTACAATTTCACCCTTCTTAATGAGCAGACCCTCACCAATCCCACCGGCAATCCCGATATCTGCCTCTCTTGCTTCTCCAGGACCGTTTACCACACATCCCATAACAGCAACCTTAATATCCAGAGGAAACTCTTGTACCATCTTTTCTACCTGATTTGCCAGCTCGATCAGATCGATCTTTGTTCTGCCACAAGTCGGACAGGATACAACTTCAATTCCACCACTTCTAAGTCCCAACGTTTTTAGAATTAATTTTGCACTGCGGATTTCCTCAATTGGGTCTCCGGTTAAGGATACACGGATCGTGTTTCCAATTCCTTCATGCAAAATGATTCCAAGCCCGACGGAAGACTTGATATTTCCTGAATAAACAGTACCTGCCTCAGTGATCCCGACATGCAGCGGATAGGGGCACTTTGGTGCGATCAATTCATGCGCTTTTACACACATTAAAACATCTGAAGATTTGATGCTGACTACCAGATTATCGTATTCCATATTTTCGATCATCTGAATCTTATCCAGTGCACTCTCGACAATTCCTTCTGCAGTCACACCACCATATTTCTCTAGTAATGGCTTCTCCAAGGAACCACTGTTGACACCGATGCGAATGGGCACATGATATTCTTTTGCTTTATCAACAACTGCTTTCACACGCTCTTTAGAACCAATATTTCCTGGATTGATCCGAATCTTATCGGCACCATTTTCAATTGCGGCAATTGCCATCCGATAATCAAAATGGATGTCTGCAACCAATGGAATGTGGATCTGCTTTTTGATTTCTTTTAAAGCCTTCGCTGCTTCCATTGTAGGAACAGTACAACGCACAATTTCACAGCCGGCTGCTTCCAGACGCAGAATCTGCTCGACCGTTGCTTCTACGTTCTCCGTTCTCGTGTTTGTCATCGACTGAATTGCCACCGGATGTTCTCCGCCGATGACTACATCGCCAATTCTTACTTCCTTTGTTTCATTTCTCAGCATATCAAACCCTCTCTTTCTTATATCTGAACTCTTCGCACTTAAATATTGAAAAAGAAACAGGGAAAAAATTCCCTGCTTCCCTTTTATTTCTTTTCAAATACCATCCGTTCACCATATTCCCGCTCTGTCAGAGTCAACTGATTCCGTTCAATACTATAATCATAACTACCTTCCAGTGAGGCAATTGCGGAATCTAAACTCTCTGTCGTCACAGCCCCCTTGGATTTCTTGGCTACTAATTTAATTTCATCCTCGTCTGCATGCAACGTAAAAATCTTTGCATCCTTATTTATGCTGTATTTCATATTCACGGCAACATCCAGACCATCAAATTCATCCGGCCATTCAATCACGGCAGTTCCGTTACTTTTCACAGTGATGATTAAATTACTCTCTTCATATGACCACTTTCCTTCCATTGGATTGTCAGTAAACAATTTAATAAAGAAAAATGCCGCAATGATAATAATCAAAACCGAAGAAACAGAAATCGCTGCATTCCAAAGTGTATTCCTCTTCTGCTCGTCATGTTGTACTATCATATTATTAACTATCCTTTCAAAAAAAGTGCCTGCGCACACATTGCATTATGTCTATTATAAGAACTTTCCAAAGACATGTCAACGCAAGTCCCCACAAAAAAATCTGAAACATATTTTAGAAAATTGCTCCAAGAACTCCGTATGACAACAGATTCATCAGCACTGCTGCAAGCAATACCCCGACTACAACCGCCGGAAATGATTTCCGGAAACGGATTCCAAGCAATGCTGCGATCAGAGAACCTGTCCATGCTCCGGTTCCCGGAAGAGGGATACCTACAAACAGTACCAGCCCCCAAAACTCATATTTTTCAATATTGGCACTTTTGCTATACGCTTTCTTTTCCAGCTTTTCTACAATTGGTTTTAATTTTCTCGTTCCTTTCATCCAATCGAAAATCTTTGTGATCAACAACAGAATAAATGGGATTGGAAGCAGATTCCCAATCACACAGAAGATGGTAGCCTGAAGCTGTGGCAGATCAAACCATGCCGGTCCTGCTGCCAGAAGTCCACCTCTTAACTCCAGGATCGGAAACATAGAAATGATAAATACGATCAATTCCGGTCCAACTTTTCCGCCTAAGTTTTCTGCAAAAAAACCAATCAATGTTTCACTCATAAATTTCATTTTCTCCTTTATCGTTTTAAATATCCATTCAAAAAAGAAAATAAGACTTTCATTTCCTCTTTTGTTCCGATTGTAATCCGCAAATACTGTGCAATCCGTTCACTATTCCAATGCCGCACATAAATATGATTCTCCTTCATTGCTTCAAACAACTCTCCCGCATCATATTCCGGATGCATTGCAAAAATAAAGTTTGCCTTAGAATCTGTAATTTCAAACCCCAGATTTTTTAATTCTACCTTCGCCCATTCTCTTGTTTCCACAATTCTAGCTGTTATCTTTTCAAAATATGCCCGGTCTTTCACCGCTTCCACACCACATACCAACGATGCTTGATTCATAGTATAAGAATTGAAGGAATACTTTACATCATTCAGATACTGAATTAGCACCGGGTTGCTGATTGCATAACCGATTCGCATTCCTGCCATAGAACGTGATTTAGAAAATGTCTGGACTACAATCAGATTGTCATATTTCTCAATCAAGGTCTCTGCAGATTTTCCTGCAAAATCAATATAGGCTTCATCTACGATCACCACTACGTCCGGGTTGTGTTTTATAATATCTTCCACAAAATCCAGTTCTTCATAAATTGCTGTCGGTGCATTCGGATTCGGGAAAATGATACCACCATTTTCTTTATAATAGTCCTCTTTCGTCATGTGGAAATCATCCTGAAGCTTCGGGCACTCGTACGGAATCCGATAAAGTTCCGCCCACACTTTATAGAAAGAATACGTAATATCCGGAAATAAAATCGGCTTTTTTGAATTAAAAAATGTCAGAAAACACATGGATAATACATCATCTGAACCTACACCTACAAAAATCTGATCTTCTCTTACTCCATGATCCTGTGCAAGTGCTTTTACAAGAATTTTTGCTACCGGATCTGGATACAGGCGCAATCTGTCTGCATCAATCTCCTGCAAAGCCCGTTCCACACCTGGCGCCGGCGGATACGGATTCTCATTGGTATTCAGTTTGATCACCTTTGTCTGCGGCTGTTCCCCAGGCACATAAGGTTCTACCGTCCGAATATTTTTCAGTAAATTCAGATTCTGTTTCATATTCGTATTCTCCATTCTTATTTATATTCTGCCGCGAGTTCTGCAAACTTCGGCAGCGAATTGACAATGGTTTCATAAGATACACAATATGCCAGTCTCACATATCCCGGACACGCAAAAGAACTTCCCGGTACAATCAGAATATTGTACTTTTTCGCTGCTGCACAGAATATCTTTTCATCTTCCACTGGAGACTTCACAAACAGATAAAATGCACCCTCCGGTTTGATACATTCAAAACCGAGTTCCTGCAATCCATTGTATAGAGTCTCCCTGTTTCTATTGTAATAAGAGACATCTGTTTTTTCATTCAGACAAGCTTTTACGATCTTTTGCTGTAGTGTCGGTGCATTTACAAATCCAAGAATACGGGTTGCCACATTTGCCGCATTGATTAAATTCGAACTGTCTGCTGCCTCATCTGGAATTACCAGATATCCAATACGTTCTCCAGGCAGCGACAAAGACTTACTATAGGAATACCCCACAATTGTATTGGCATAATACTTTGTCAGATATGGTACATCCACTCCGTCATACACCAACTCTCTGTACGGCTCATCCGATACAAGATAAATCTCTGTTCCAAACTCTTTCTGCTTTGCTTCCATGATTTCTGCCATTTTCTGGATCGTCGCTTCCGAATAAACCACTCCGGTCGGATTGTTCGGTGAATTTACAATCACCACTTTCGTCTTTGCTGTGATCTTTGCTTCAAATTCATCCAGCTTCGGCTGAAAATCCACTGTGTTTGGTGAAATTTCCACCAGAACACCATCATAATTATTTGTATAACTTCTGTATTCTCCAAAATACGGTGCAAATGCGATCACTTCGTCCCCTGGATTTAAAAGTGCTTTGAGAATTACATTTAGTCCGCCTGCAGCACCTACCGTCATCGTAATATTTTCAGAACGAAAACAAGTCTGAAAACGCTCATTCAAGGAATCTGCAACAGCCTGTCTGACATCCTCATATCCTGCATTGCTGTTCGTATAACCATGCAGTACGACTGGATCTTCCTCATTGAGCACATCAAAAATCGCCCGTTTCACCGCTTCTGGTGCTGGAACGTTCGGATTACCTAGACTAAAATCAAAAACATTTTCACGCCCATAGATCTCGCTAAGACGATTCCCCTCTTCAAACATTGCACGAATTGCAGAACTGTTTGCTACCATTTTTTCCATTTTCTTTGAAATCATTTTTACTTCTGCCTCTCTCTAAATTTTTGACTACTGAATATTCACTCTCTCTGTTACAATTCCCTTTTCTACAAGAAAAGCCGGACGATAAGAAAGCTTTGCCTTCCGCAGCCCTTCCGCTCCGGTATCCTCTTCCCGATTTACGTACATATAGTCCATACACTCATGTTGCACAAACTGCTGATTGATCATCGGATATGCCCCTTCTACATCCGAAAACGCTTTCTCTACATGAACCACAAAAGTATCCTCGCAATTTGGCTCACCGATACAAAATGCAACAACCTCTCCGTTTACACGGATAATACCGCCTACCATTCCCAATTCTTTGTATAATCGCAAAGAGTTCAATGTCACACACATTTCCGCATTCTTCTCTTCGTCATCTTCGCATCCATTCTGATTCCGCCATTTCAGCGCCATCTGAAAACACTCTTCCACATTCTGATCCGAAAGGCTTTCATAATTCCAGTCTTCATACAGCGTCTTAAACTTATTGATATGATTTCTCTTACCATGAAGCTTCTTTCCCGCCAGTGTCGCAAGTTTTTCCCGTTCATACACATAATCTGCTTCATCCCGATCATACTCGATCGTAAACCGCCCCGGATAAAACGATTCCAGCTGTGCAAAGTTCTCATCTGTCACATTGTACAACTGAAACGGTTTTCCCTTTTCTCTGCTGTAATCCATCAGCCATTCCAGTGCCCGCCTTATTGCATCTGGCTCTCCTGCTGGATAAGCATAAGCCAATTCAAATTCATCATCCATAAAGACAAGCGCATCTTCTATGATTGCATATTTTACATGATAATGTCTGGACCAAAGATATACATTTGCAAAAGTACGCTCACAGCTTCGGCTGGGGAACTTTGCAAAATAGGAACTGATAATTTCTTTATCCTCCAGTTCCGGTCGCTTAAACGCAATTTCTTCCATGAAATATATCCATCTCTTTCTCTTCTAGTTATAATCTATTTTTCAGTATTAGAGTATACCACACCATTTACAACTCTGACAACCTTTCCAATCTGAGAATATCAACATTTTCTAATGAAACTGCATTTCATAAAATCCTGCGTAGATTCCATTCTGATTTAATAATTCTTCATGAGTTCCTTCTTCTGCAATTCCGTCTTCTGTAAGAACAAGGATTCTCTGTGCATTTCGAATGGTAGACAACCTATGGGCGATAACGAATGTCGTTCGGTTCTGTGCCAGACATTCCATGGACTGTTGTACAATCTGTTCACTTTTATTATCCAGTGCAGCTGTCGCCTCATCAAAAATCAGAATTGACGGATTTTTCAAAAATACTCTCGCTATAGACAATCTCTGTTTCTGTCCACCGGATAATTTTACGCCGCGCTGCCCGATATCCGTATCATATCCATCTGGAAAGCTCATGATAAATTCATGTGCATTCGCATTCTTTGCCGCACGTACCACTTCTTCATCGGTCGCATCTGGTTTCCCATAACGGATATTGTCCATAATACTTCCTGCAAACAAGTAAACATCCTGCTGTACAATTCCAATCCTGCTACGCAGATCATCCAGTTTAATCTCACGTATATCCGTTCCATCCAAATACACGGCACCATCCGTCACTTCATAAAAACGTGGTATCAAACTGCACAGTGTTGTCTTCCCGACTCCGGATGGTCCTACAAGAGCTACATAATCTCCGGCATTTACCTTCAAATTAATGTTGCTTAACACGGATTCATTATCTTCTTCATAATGAAAGGAAACATCTTTAAACTCAATCGTTCCATCCACATGATCCAGCTCTTTTGCATCTGGTTGATCCACAATATCCGGTGCAATCGAAAGGATTTCCAGAAAACGTTCAAACCCGGAGTATCCATTTTGAAACTGCTCCGTAAATGTCACCAGTTTTTTCACAGGCTCGGTAAAATTATTGATGTACAACAAAAAAGTGATCAAATCCGTTACTAAAACAGAACCATTTAACATCATCCCTACTCCGGAGATCAGAACTACAACCGTAATCAATGTACTCATCGCTCCCAGCCCAGAATTATAGATTCCCATATATTTGTAACTGGTCTTTTTCGCCGCCACAAAATTATCATTTCCTGCCTGGAACTTCTCCATTTCCACTTTTTCATTTGCAAAAGACTTCACCACACGAATTCCAGAAAGACTGTCTTCAATCTGACCATTGATATCTGCAATTTTCTCCCGATTCCGTTTAAATGCTTTTTTCATTTTTCCATTATAATAGAAGGCATAGACTGCCATCACCGGAATAAAAGCAAACGCTATCAAAGCCAGCTTCACGTTTACAGTCAACAAGATCAAAAATGAGCCAATAATCTTGATAACAGATATCACAAGGTCCTCTGGTCCATGATGCAGAAGTTCACTGATATCAAACAAGTCACTTGTAATCCTAGAAAGCAGATGCCCCACCTTCTGATTATCATAAAACGCAAAGGTCAGCTTCTGGTAATGTCCGAAAATATCCCGACGCATATCTGACTCCATCTTTGCTCCCATGATATGACCATAATATGCAATGTAAAAATTACAAAATATTTCCAGAAGTACCAGCCCGATCATCAATGCTCCAAGAGATACGATACTTCGTTCCGCCTGTTTTACATCCAAATAGATCACCTCATTTGTAATATAACGTACGATCAGCGGAATCAGCAATGTTACCGCTGCTCCCAAGATTGCGAAAAACATATCACTGTAAAATAACTTTTTATATGGATTATAATAGGCAAATAATTTCTTTAACTTTTCTTTCATCTTCACTGAATCCTCTCATCTTCTTTTGGTAAACCTCAATATGTTTACGTTTTTGCAAGTCCGACAAAAATACCGAATAACATATTACTATGCAGATTGATATTTGTCAAAATTTAGAAAACGCAACATCCATCCAATTTACTGTTTCACATATTTTTCTTGCATCTTTTCCAATTTCGCCGTAGAATATAGAAGTAAGAATTTCCATACAGATAATCGAATGAATTCTTACATAGATCACAGTGATAAAGCAGTACAGGAGGTACAAATATATGAATCATACAGACCGCATGGTAGGAACCGTATCACGAGGTGTCCGTGCACCGATTATCCGTGAAGGAGATCATCTTGCCGAAATCGTAGTTGACTGTGTATTAAAGGCTGCAGAAAGCGAACACTTTGAGATCCACGACAAGGATGTTATTGCGATTACAGAAGCGGTTGTAGCCAGAGCACAGGGTAATTATGCAAATATCAAAGATATCGCACAGGATGTACAGGAAAAGTTCGGTGACGATACTGTAGGTATTCTCTTCCCAATTCTGAGCAGGAATCGTTTTTCTATCTGTCTAAAAGGAATCGCAAAGGGATGCAAAAAGATTGTTCTCATGCTTAGCTATCCGTCCGATGAAGTCGGCAATCACCTGATTGATCCGGATTTGATGGATGAAAAAGGTGTGAACCCTTGGTCTGATGTATTAACAGAAGAAAAATATAGAGAACTGTTTGGATATGAAAAGCATGTTTTTACAGGTGTAGACTATGTAGAATATTACAAACAATTGATTCAGGATGCAGGTGCAGAAGTTGAGATTATCTTTGCAAACAACCCGAAGGCAATCCTGCCATATACAAAGAGTATTCTGACCTGTGATATTCATACACGTCAGAGAACCAAGAGAATTTTAACACAGAACGGTGCTGAAAAGGTGTATTCTCTGGATGATATCCTGACAAAAAGCATCAACGGCAGCGGCTACAACGATGCTTATGGTCTTCTTGGTTCCAATAAGGCAACAGAAGAAACCGTAAAACTCTTCCCGATTAAATGTGATGAAATTGTCAACACCATTCACAATGCTATGGCAGAAAAAACCGGAAAGAATGTAGAGGTTATGGTTTACGGCGATGGTGCATTCAAAGATCCAGTCGGAAAAATCTGGGAACTGGCTGACCCGGTTGTATCTCCTGCATATACAAAAGGGCTGGAGGGAACTCCAAACGAAGTGAAACTGAAATATCTGGCAGACAATGATTTTGCAGATCTGTCCGGTGATGAATTGAAGGAAGCGATCAAGAACTATATCCACGAAAAAGATGTCAAAGCAGACAGTCTCGTAGGTCAGATGGTAACCCAGGGAACGACTCCAAGACGTTTAACTGACCTTCTTGGTTCTTTAGCTGACTTAACTTCTGGTTCCGGAGACAAAGGAACCCCAATCATCTACATTCAGGGATACTTTGATAACTATACGAAATAATGGGGGATTAGATTCTTCAAAAATATAATGAACTTCATCTATAAAAATGACGGCAATGTACGATTGGATTCCTTGTACATTGCCGTTATTTTATCAAAGGATCTATGATCCGTATATTTTCACTCTCCGATCCACTTCCGTTTCCGAAAGAATTCTGTTAGGAACTCATAAAATTCAATTACATTTCTGTTGTTTGTCTTATTTTTATTGTAACTGATGATAATATTTCTTTGACAGACCGGTTCCTCAATTTCTAATAATTTGACATGTTCATTTTTTATCTCTCCCCAGCTGAATTCCGGCCAAAATCCAACCCCCACATTGGCTGCAATCATATTCTTTACCGCTTCAGGGTTATCACTTTCAAATACAATATTCGGCTCAAATCCGGCATGCTGACAAAAGCAGTCACAGATATACCGAAACTCCCTGGAATCCTGAAGACTGATAAACCTTTCTTCTGCCACCTCTTCCAAACATATCGATGTTCGGGAATGGTATTTTACATTATCAGGCACAGCAAGATATATCTTCTCTTCACAGGAAAAGCTGTTTTTTTCATTGAAACCTTGATAAAACAATTTTGTCGTAATTGCAATATCAAACAAATCACTCTCTGAATTTTGCTGCATCTGAAAATGGATTTCGTCATGTTCTTTCTGATACTTGATGATCCCTTCCATCACCAAACTGGATGCTGCAAGCACATTCATATGGATCGTCTCACTCTCTTGTTTGACCATCATATTTAACTGTTCCGGAATATTATCTAACTGCTCGATCAATGGCTTTAATTTTCTCTGCAAATATATCCCGTACTCGGTCAGTACAATATTCCGTCCTTTTGCCACAAACAAAGGGACTCCCAGATTTTTCTCCAGACGGTGGATTGCCTGAGACAAAGCAGGTTGTGTAATATGTAGATTCTTTGCACTGTTCGTCATATGTTTGGTTTCCGCTACTTCCAAAAAATAACGAATCTGGATCAATTCCATCTGATTTCTCCTTTTATTGTTTTATCTATTCTGTTTTTATGATATATACAAGAAGTCGTTCTACTCATAACTTTTATATTATGAATTTGATAAATATTATATATTAGACAGAATTGAAAGTCAATGTTAAACTAAGCAGTGGCTTAAGGGAATCCCCTTAACAAAATAAATTAATATGTTCTATATGGAAAGAGAGGAACTTAAAAATGGCTGAATTTCTTGAATCTATAATGTTGGTTTGCTTTGGTTTATCATGGCCGATGAACTTAGCCAAAAACATCAAAGCAAAATCAGCAAAAAACATGAGTCTGCAGTTTATTCTGCTGATTATCTTCGGATACATTGCCGGAATCTCTGCTAAGTTATACGATCACAGATTTAATTATGTACTCGTTGTTTATCTGCTGAATCTGGTTGTTGTATCTGCAAATGTCATCGTATACTTTATCAACCGTCGCTATGATAAGCAAGCCGAGAACGCAAATGCAGAAGTCTGCGAAAAAGCATCTGGTAACCAAAAGTGATGAGCAATCCCTCGATTAATGAATGGAACAACTTCGAGATGTCTCAGCAACCTGAAAAAAGAACAAAAAGATGTATCTGTAAAAACGAATGGATAAGAATGGCACAGCGTTTTGAACTCTAACAACACGAGTTCAAAACGCTGTGCCATTTTTTACTTATGCTCTTCCAAATAAGCGGCACGTCCACTCTCGTACAGATTGTTTCCTTCGCTGTCAATAATGACAACAAGCGGCATATCTTCTACATAAAGTTTTCTCAGTGCCTCTGCCCCCAGATCTTCATAAGCGATCAACTCAGCTTTCTTGATACATTTTGCAAGAAGGGCACCTGCTCCGCCAATCGCACCAAAGTACACACCGGAATACTTCTTCATTGCTTCTACCACTTCCGGAAGACGTGCTCCCTTACCGATCATTCCACGTGCGCCAACAGACATCATCGTCGGTGCATACGCATCCATACGTCCACTTGTAGTTGGTCCTGCAGAACCAATCACCTGTCCCGGTTTTGCCGGAGTCGGTCCTACATAATAAATGGTTGCATCTGTTGGATCCATCGGAATTTCTTCTCCTCTTTCCAGAGCTTCACACATTCGTTTGTGACCTGCGTCACGGGATGTATAAATTGTTCCTGTCACCAGCACACTATCTCCTGCGTGCAGTGTCTTTGCAAGTTCCTCTGTCAATGGTAATGTAATTTTTCTGGCTGCCATTTAAATCACCTCCGTTTTATGACGTGTTACATGGCAGTTGATATTAACTGCACATGGCATACCTGCAATATGAGTCGGCAATGTTTCAATATTCAGTCCAATTGCTGTTGTCTTTCCACCAAATCCCTGTGGTCCAATACCAAGTTCATTGACCTTTTCCAGCATTTCTTTTTCCAAATCTGCATAAAACGGATCCGGATTTTCAGAATCGATTGGACGCATCAGTGCTTTCTTTGCGAGAAGCGCTGCTTTATCAAAAGTTCCGCCGATACCTACACCGACTACCATCGGTGGACATGGGTTTGGTCCTGCTGTCTCTACAACTTCCAAGATAAAGTCTTTGATTCCCTGTAGACCATGAGATGGCTTGAACATACGAATCTGACTCATATTCTCACTTCCGAATCCCTTCGGTCCAACTGTAACCTTGATATTCTCTCCCGGAACAATTTCTGTGTAAAGCATTGCTGGTGTGTTATCTCCTGTATTTCCACGACGAACCGGGTCTTTTACAACAGATTTTCTTAAATATCCTTTGTCATATCCACGACGCACGCCTTCATCGACTGCATCTGCAAGATTACCGCCTGTCAAATGTACATCTTGTCCAATCTCAAGAAATACACATGCCATTCCGGTATCCTGACAGATTGGAACACACTCATTATCTGCAATTTCAAAATTCTCAATGATATTGTCAAGAATCCCTTTTGCAATTTCACCATCTTCACACGCACGGCAACTTTTAATCGCATCCTTCACGTCTTTTGGAAGATGCTCGTTTGCTTCAATGCAGAGTTTCTCAACTACATCTGTAATCTGCTGAACATCAATTTCACGCATTTTTTCACTCTCCTGTCTTTCTATTCTCCTCAGGGCTGCTGCAAAATCACATTGTCTGCAGCAGCCCCGAAAGATTCCACTATTCTATTCCCATCCGATGATTCTTTCTGTCTTATCTTTCGTGACGTGCATATTTCGGAAGCAGAAGTGGTGATATATCTCCTGTATCTACACCGGCTGCCTTCAATTCGTCTGCATATGCTTTCATATGATCCAGATTCGGTGTGCCAAGCTCTACTTCTTTTGCCTTTGCGGCTGCTTTCTTACCTGCGTTACGTCCAAATACGATAACATCCAGAAGGGAGTTACCCATCAGACGGTTTCTTCCGTGGATTCCGCCTGCAGCCTCTCCTGCTACAAGCAGGTTCGGGATTGTATTTGTAAATCCGTCTCCGTTAATCTCCAGACCACCGTTCTGGTAGTGCAGAGTCGGGTAAATCAAAATCGGAACTTTTCTCATATCGATTCCATAGTTCATGTACATGCGGAACATCGCCGGAATTCTCTTTTCAATCGTTCCCTCTCCGCCGAGAAGTTCAATCATCGGGGTATCCAGCCACACACCCAACTGTCCGCTCGGAGCTTCCACACCACGGCCTTCACGGCACTCACGGATAACACCGGAAGCGTTAACATCTCGAGTCTCTAGCGGATGAATATAAGCTTCACCATTTGCATTGACAAGCTGTGCTCCTACAGAACGAACCTTCTCTGTAACAAGTGCTCCCTGAATCTGTACCGGATGAGCCACACCTGTCGGATGATACTGGATAGAATCCTGATACAGAAGCGGCGCTCCTGCTCTGTAGCCAAGGATCAGTCCATCTGCTGTTGCTCCGTAGTGGTTGGATGTCGGGAATCCCTGATAGTGCATACGTCCCGCACCACCTGTTGCAATAACGACTGTCTTTGCTCTTGCGACAGAGTAATCTCCTGTCTCCATGTTGACAAGTACAGCACCTGCTACCTGACCTTTCTCATCTTTCAGAAGTTCTACTGCAGAAGTAAATTCAACAACCGGAATTCCAAGGTTCAATACCTCGTCTCTTACGGTACGCATGATTTCGGAACCGGAATAATCCTTTGCAGCATGCATTCTCTTTCTGGAAGTACCACCACCTCGTGTCGTCATCATTCTTCCGTCTTTTTCTATCTCACACTCCACTGCCAGTTCGTTCAGCCATTTGTTCTCGTTTGGCACTTCCATAACCAGACGCCTTACCAGTTCCGGCCTTGCTGCAAAATGTCCGCCTCCGAAGCAGTCTAAGTAGTGCTGTACCGGAGAGTCATTTTCCTTATCTGCCGCCTGGATACCACCTTCAGCCATCATCGTATTGGCATCACCGATACGAAGCTTTGTAACGATCATAACGCTTGCGCCTGCGTTGTGCGCTTCGATGGCACAGGAAGAACCTGCTCCGCCGCCTCCAATGACAAGTACGTCTACGTCATAGTCTACTTTTGTAATGTCGACATCCTCGTTCAGGATACGGCTTGTGGAGTGAAGAATATTTGCCAGCTCAAGCGGCGCTTTCTCTCCTTTGTTTGGACCCACTTTGATTTCTGCAAATGCGTCCGGGTTATAATCCGGATGGAATTCCTTCAGAAGGGCGTCTTTTTCATCAGCAGTCAGTCGTCTTGGCTCTGTGGACATACGCTCTGCTCTTGTAGCCTCTACCTTTTTGATGGACTCCATCATATTCTCTGGATATGGTGCATACATGTTTTAAGCCCTCCTTATTTCTCAATCTCTCTTGTATTGTACAGTTCTTTCATTTCAGTAATTGGTTTCTGCATGATCTGCTCGATCAGCTCATCATACTCACCGTGGTTGATTTCTTCCACACGCTTCTCAAGATGCTCTGCCTTCGGTGCAATGTATTTCCCTGTGAGACGTCTTGCAAGAAGTCCTACCTGCGGGTGAGAAATACCAGCCGGACATCTTACGGAACAGCATCCGCAGCTTACACAGTCAAAAGACTCTTCCGCACACTTCTCAAACTCGCCTCTCTGTGCGTATGCAATATACTGCATAACGTTCAAATCCTGTGTACATGCCTTCGTACATGCATTACATCCGATACAGCTGTAGATTTCCGGATAAAGCTCCATCATAATCTGCTGATTCGGTCTGATGTCTTCGATAGAATATGTTCTCTTGTCTGTCGGGAAGAAGGGAATGCTTGCTACATACATGCCCTCTTCTACCTGTGTCTGACAGGCAAGACAAGTCTTCAGTTCATTTTTACCTTTAATTCTGTAAATCGTTGCGCAGGCTCCGCAAAAACCATGACGGCAGCCACAGCCGCGTTTCCATGTATATCCGGCATATTCCATTGCAGTCATAATGGTAAGTTCGGCCGGAACACTGTATCTCTTACCGCTAAAATATACGTTTACCATATCTCCCATATTGGTATACCAATCCTTTCTCTAATACTCGTTAGGCAGTTCTTCAATTTCGTCGTAACGGAATACAGGACCGTCTTTACACACATATTTGGATCCGATATTACATCTACCACATTTACCAACTCCACACTTCATACGAAGTTCCAACGTCGTATAAACCTGTTCAGAAGTAAATCCAAGTTCTGTCAGTCCACCAAGCACAAACTTGATCATGATCGGTGGTCCACAGACAAGTGCGACCTTATCTGTGTCAAACCCAAGTTCTTTGACATAATTCGGAACAAAACCAACATGTCCATCCCAGCCTTCCTGCTCTCTGTCAATTGTCAGATACACATTCACGCCTTCTGTTTTCATCCATACTTCCTGAATCTCTTTCAGCTGTACCAAATCATCAGCAGAACGAGAACCATATACAATATCAATTGTTCCGTAATTCTCACGTTTATCTAATACATAGTTAATAACAGAACGAAGAGGTGCAAGACCGATACCACCGGCAATAAACAGCAAATTCTTGCCTTTTAGCTCTGTTTCAACCGGAAAAAAGTTACCGTATGGACCACGAACAGTAATCTCATCTCCTACTTCCAAACTGTGGAGATAATCTGTAAGCACACCGCACTTCTTAATACTGAATTCCTGATATTCTTCATTCGTCGGTGAAGAAGTAATGGAAAACATACCTTCACTGATTCCAGGTGCACAGATCATTGCGCACTGCCCAGGCATATGCTCAAATAACTTACCGCCCTCTGGTGCATTCACGCAAAATGTCTTCACGTCCGGAGTTTCCTGACGGATATCTGTAATGATACCAACCTTTGGAATTAAAGTATCTAATGTATAATTTTTATGACAGGTACATTCGCTCATTTATTTTTCACCTCCCTGATTTTGAAAAGCTTTGATTACTTTTACAATATTCAATGCTGATGGGCATTTTTCCACACAGCGTCCACATCCGACACAGGAGTACATTCCATCATTATTTGCCGGATAATATACTAATTTATGCATAAATCTCTGACGAAATCTCTGCATCTGACTGGTACGGTTATTCCCATGCGCCATCATTGTGAAATCAGAGTACATGCAGGAATCCCAGCATCTGTAACGAGACACCGTTTCTCCTGCCGTATAATCCTTGATATCATAACACTGACAGGTCGGACATACAAACGTACAGGTACCACATGCCAGACATGGTTTATACAGTTCTTCCCAAAGTGAAGAATTGAACTTTTCTTCCAATGCATCGCCATTCCATCCTTCCAGTGAAAGATTCATATACGGAAGTTTCTCTACAATCTTGTGAATGGCTTCTTTTTCTGCTTCAACCGGTGCCTCTTCTGCTTCTGTCAGAAGTTCCTTCACCGCTTCTGTTAAAACTTCTCCCTTTTCTGTCAGTGCTTTCCAGTACAAATCTTCCCCGATGATCCAAGTTGCCACATCGGCTGCCGGATCAGCTGCATCCACGCCGAATACCTTGCAAAAGCAAGTTTCTTCGGGCTCATGACAGGCAAGGGCAACAATCGTTCCATGTTCTCTTCTTGCCGCATAAAAGGTATCTAGCGGGTCAACTAAGAATACTCTATCCAGTACTTCGACTCCTTTTACATCACAGGCTTTCATACCGAACACAACAAAATTCTGCTCTTTCAATGCCTGCGGTTCAACGGAAATCTTCTTTCCTTCTCTTTTTACCGTATACAGGTTCTCACTCTGCGGAAAGAAAGCATCTTTTGCTGACTTTACAGTTTTTAATGTATCCAAATCCACTTCTGCTTCCGGTGTCCACGCAGCGTAATTTGTCTGTCCTGCCGTCTTAACCGGAAGGTACAATTCCTGATCGTCCGCGATTAACTGGAATAATGCGGAAAGATTTTCTTTTGCGATCTTATACATACATTATCCCCTCTTTCCTACAATACTTGGTTCCGCGTCATCAAATGTAAAATTGGTCAGCGGTGCTTTTGATTCGGTATCTTCTCCTGCCTGATACTCTCCGTAAAGTTCATCAATGTCCTTGATAAACTTTCGGTTGAATAGATGCAGCGGAATTCCTTGCGGACATACACGACTACACTCACCACAGTCAGTACATCTTCCTGCTACATGGAAGGCACGAATAATATGGAACATTTTCTCTTCAAATGTATCAGCGTTCGCTTTCTGCTCACTGTCAAACTTGGCACTGTCAAATACACATTTACGGCAGCTGCAGGCCGGACAGACATTACGACAGGCATTGCATCGAATACATTTGCTTAACTCGTTCTGGAAGAATGCAAACTTCTCTTCTGGACTCATTGCCTCGATTCTTTCAATCTCAGCAAAACGATCTGCATCCTTTGTCTCCTTGGACTCACCAATCAGCTCGTCATATACCTGATGCTCTTTTCCTTTACAGACATGACATCTCTCCAGCATAGCATCTTTATATGCACAGGTCTTCTCTCCGTAAATAGTCTGAATCTTTAGCTCTTCTGCTGCATCAGAAAGTTCTGCGCCTTCGATACTCTCGATTCCTTTGATTCCCATAGTTCTGATTTTTTCGATATCCAGCTTTCCTTTACAACCAACACCTACAATGTATGCTTTTTCTCTGTCCACACGATGTTCTTTGAGCAGCTGGTTGAAGCTGTATGTATCACATGGCTTTAAAAAGACAAGTGTTTTTCCTTCCAGCTTGGAAGCTTCAATCATGTATTTGCTTAAATTTGCCCCGCAGAATCCGTTATACACAAAGTCTGCAAGCGACTCTGCATTTTCAAAATAAGCCGGTTCCGGATTATAAGGCAAGTCTCCGACTTTCCAGCCAAGAACCCGTGCCACTGTTCCGTCAGCCAGTAGTTCTTTTGCACGGTTTACTAATTCTTGCATCTCAAATCCCCCAATCTTACATTTTCACCAAGAGAATATATTTTCTCTACAAAACTATTCATTGTATCAGAAAACTTTACGCCCTCTGCTGCAGATACCCATTCTACACGGGTACGTCCATTTTCTACGCCGATGTAATCCAGCATAGAGAATAACAATGTCATACGTCTTCTAGCATAATAGTTTCCAGTACTATAATGACAATCTCCTGGGTGGCATCCACACATAATTACGCCGTCAGCACCCTTCTCAAATGCACGCAGAATAAACATCGGATTCACACGGCAAGAACATGGCACACGGATAATCTTCACATCCGCCGGATAAGCCAGACGGCTGCTTCCTGCCAAATCTGCTCCCGCATAACTACACCAGTTACAGCAGAATGCTACAATCTTCGGTTTAAATTCTTTATTTTCTATCGACATATTGCATCCACCTCCGCTATAATCTGTCTATTTGAAAATCCCTGCAAATCCATTGCTCCAGACGGACATGCAACTGTACAAGCTCCACAACCCTGACAAAGCGCATTATTAACCTCTGCAATACGACGCACTTCCCGGATTCCATGGTCATTGACTTCCACATCTTCATATGTGATTGCTCCATATGGACATACATTCGCACAGGTAGAACATCCGTTACACAGTAACTGATCTGACTTCGCCGTACATGGATTGGTCATCAATTTATCTTTCGCAAGTAATCCGATCGCTTTCACTGCAGCAGCTCCTGCCTGCGCAACTGTCTCTGGGATATCCTTTGGTCCCTGACATACACCTGAAAGGAAGATACCAGCTGTTGGTGACTCTACCGGACGCAGTTTTGCATGTGCTTCTGTCAGGAAGTTATTGGTATCAATACTTGCTGTCAGCATCGTTGCAATCTTACGCACATCCGGATTCGGCTCGATTGCAGTTGCAAGAACAACCATATCTGCCTCTTTGAGAATCTGTTTATTATCCAACAGATCTGCCCCCTGAACAAGCAGCTTACCATTTGGCTGTGGAATGACCTTTCCAACCTGTCCTTTGATATAGTTCACACCATACTGCTCAACTGCTCTTCTATAAAACTCATCAAAATTCTTACCCGGTGTACGAACATCAATGTAAAACACCGTTACATTGACATCCGGATATTTATCACGAATCAGCATCGCGTGTTTTGCAGTATACATACAACAGATTTTGGAACAATACGGTTTTCCTCTGTCATCCGAACAACGACTTCCCACACACTGAATAAATACCATTTCTTTCGGAGCTTTTCCGTCAGAAAGTCTCTCCAGATGTCCATGTGTCGGTCCTGCCGCATTCATAACACGCTCCAGTTCCAGAGACGTAATCACATCCTTGCTCTGGCTGTATGCATACTCGTCATATTGATCCAGATGAATCGTATCGAATCCGGTTGCCACAACAATTGCACCATACTTCTGTGTTACAATCTCATCCTGCTGCTCATAATCAATAGCTCCTGCCTGACAGACTTTCGCACAGATACCACATTTTCCGGTTTTGAACTTGATACAGCTGTCACAATCAATCACCGGAACATTCGGAATCGCCTGTGCAAATGGGGTATAAATCGCACTTCTTGTGTTTAGTCCACGATTAAATTCATTTGCTGTTTTTTTAGATGGACATTTTTCCTGGCACAGCCCACAGCCTGTACATTTGTCCATATCCACATGTCTTGCTTTCTTTCGGATATCAACTGTAAAATCTCCCACAAATCCGCTGACATTTTCCACTTCACTATATGTATAAATCTGAATTTTCTCATGTGCTGCTGCTTCCACCATCTTCGGTGTGAGAATACATGCAGAACAGTCCAATGTCGGGAATGTCTTGTCAAGCTGAGACATTCTTCCACCAATACTCGGTGTTTTCTCAACGATATCCACCTCATATCCTGCGTCTGCAATGTCCAGAGCAGTCTGAATCCCCGCAATACCTCCACCGATAACAAGCGCGCGTTTTGTAACACGGCTTTCTCCCGGCTGAAGCGGTGTATTCAAATTCACCTTTGCAATGGCTGCACGCATCAGAATTACCGCTTTTTCTGTTGCTTCCTTCATATCCTTATGGATCCAAGAACAGTGTTCACGAATATTTGCGATTTCTACCATGTAAGGATTTAATCCCGCACGCTCTGCAGCATTTCTAAATGTTGCTTCATGCATACGCGGGGAACAGGAACATACCACGATTCCTGTCAGGTTCTTTTCTTTGATTGCTTCTGCAATCTTAGCCTGTCCTGCTTCAGAACACATATACTGATAGTCTTCGGCATGGACAACTCCCGGCTCTTTGAGAGCCATCTCTGCTACTTTTGATACATCGACTGTTGCTGCGATATTACTTCCGCAGTGACAGACAAATACTCCAAGTCTTTGCACCCGACTCACCTCCTATATCTTCTGAATGCACTGACTAACAACTGTTGTGGCAGCTCCGGATCCAGAAGTTCCGGAATCTCATTTGGTGACAGATAATCCTGTTCCCTCTGACGAACCACCATCTGTCTTGCAGCATCAATTAATTTGCCCGGTTTTACATCACGAGGGCATCTTTCCACACATGCAAAACAAGAAAGACATGTCCACAGCGATCTGGAATTCACCAGACTTTCAATATCTTCATTCACAACATAGGACACAAACTGATGTGGTTTGATATCCATCTCATTGTAAGACGGGCATGAAGCTGAGCACTTTCCGCATTTCATACACTTGAGCGGATTCACGCCGCTGATTTCTTTGATCAATTCAGCCTGTTTGTTCTCAGAACTCATTACTTCTGCACCTCCTCTTTCACACCGAGTGCCTCTGCCAGAAGTTCTGTAAAATAATAAACCGGCAGTCTTTCACTCTTATTCAGGTTATACATGCAAAGTGGACAGGCTGTAATCAGCATTTCTGCTCCAAATCCCTCTGCACTTTCCATAATCTTATCACACATAGACTCTGCCATCTCTTTTTCTTTCAGGGATATGTACCCTCCACAGCACTCATTTCGGTACGGATAAGTAACTGGCTCTGCTCCGATCGCTCGGATGAAGTCTTCGATGATTGTTGGATTTTCCGGATTGTCAAATGCAAGCAGCTTGCTTGGACGAAGAAGCAGGCATCCATAGTATGCACCAATCTTCTTTCCAGTCAAAGGATTCGTTACCTTTTTCTTCAATTCATCAAATCCAACCTTATCACGGAGTACTTCCAGAAAATGATACACCTCTGTCTCGCCCAGATAAGGCTCATCCAGTTCCATGTAATTATTTGCTCTGGTACGAATGTCCTCTACATGACGCATATCATCATTTACTCTTTTGATGACATGATGACAGGCGGAACACATTGTCACGAGATCCTGTCCTTTTTCTTTTGCCGCATTGAGTGCCCGGACAGAAGAAAGCTTTGTACCGATTTCGTCAGTTCCTAGTGGATACACACCACCGCAGCACTGCCAGTCCTCGATTTCTTCCAGTTCGATTCCCAGCGCCTCCGCAGAAACTCTGGCATAAGCATCCAGTTTCACTGCCTTTGTTCTCAAAGTGCATCCCGGATAATAACTGTACTTCATAGTTCTCGTAGTCCTTTCTTGTTATATTTTATATAGATTATATCACACATTGACTGCACACACACTTACAACTCAATCTGTGCGATAACATCTTTCAATGCATCTGCACTCTTATGAAGCAGCGCAACCTCTTCTTCTGTAAGCTTCATCGGAATCTTTCCCTTAATTCCATCCGGACCCAGCAAGGTCAGTGTACTAAGACAGACATCCTCTACACCATATTCCCCGTGCATCATAGAAGATACAGTTGTCACAGATTCTGACGCAGATAATAACAATCCACAAAGTTTACATACTCCTCTGGATACTGCATAGAAAGTCGCACCTTTATTTGCAATAATCTGTCCACCGGACTTTTGTACATAAGTCAACATCGCATCTTTATCCAGCTCTTCAAACTTCTTGTCAAAAGATGCAGACATTTCAGCATAATCATCTACAGTCACACCGGAAATTCTTGCTACCGACCACGGAATAAAAGAAGTATCTCCGTGCTCGCCAAACACATATGCATGAATGTTTCTCTGTGCTACCTCAAAATGTTCTGACAGACCGCAACGCAGACGTGCAGAATCCAGAATGGTACCGGACCCAATAATCTGGTTCTCCGGCAGCCCGGAAATCTTGGTAAATACATAAGTCATTACATCTACCGGATTACTTACGATGATATAAAGTGCATTCGGTGCTGCTTTTGTAATACATGGTGTGATTTCTTTTAAGATATTCACATTTGTCTGCGTCAACTCAATTCTTGTCTGACCCGGCTTACGTGCGATTCCAGATGTGATAATAACGATATCAGAATCTTTTGCATCTTCATAGTCACCCGCTTCAACGGAAATTGGATCTCGGAAACAGGTTCCTTGTTCAATATCCATTACTTCGCCTTCCACCTTCTGCTTGTTGATGTCGATCATCACCAACTCCGATGCGATGTCCATTCCTGACAGTGTGTACGCAATTGTTGCCCCTACACTCCCTGCTCCAATAATTGTGATTTTACTGCTCATACTTTTCTCCTTTTCATTGTTATTTATTTAACAACCCGGTCTATAAAAAATGGAATCTTAATAATAATTTTTTTCATTATAATTTAGATTCCACTTAACGTTCAGCATATCATATTGTCAATTAATTAACAAGTCTTTTTTACAAATTTCACCTATATTTTTTATCGGTAGATTTTATCTCTATTCATTCATCTTTGCCAGCTTTGCCGTCTGATCCGCAGCAATCAGACTATCAATCACTTCATCCAGATCTCCATTTAGAATAGCGTCCAGTTTATGAAGTGTCAGCTTGATTCGATGATCTGTCACACGCCCCTGTGGAAAGTTGTACGTACGGATTTTCTCAGAACGATCTCCTGTTCCAACCTGGCTCTTTCTCGCTTCTGCCTCTGCATCATGCTGTTTTGCAAGTTCCAATTCATACAATCTTGCACGCAGTACCTTCAAAGCCTTATCCTTATTCTTAAGCTGAGACTTCTCATCCTGACAGGAAATTACAATTCCAGTCGGAATATGCGTCAGACGCACTGCAGAATCTGTTGTATTGACACACTGACCGCCGTTACCAGATGCTCGGAACACATCGAACTTACAGTCATTCATGTCCAGTTCTACATCTACTTCCTCTGCCTCCGGCATAATCGCAACTGTAATCGTCGATGTATGGATTCTTCCACCACTCTCTGTCTCCGGCACACGCTGCACACGGTGCACACCACTTTCATATTTTAATCTAGAGAATGCTCCCTGTCCCGTAATCATGAACACACATTCTTTAAACCCTCCGATTCCATTCTCGTTCAGAGAAATCATCTCCGTTTTCCAGCGACGGCTTTCTGCATAGTGCTGATACATACGGTAAATCTCTGCTGCAAACAAAGCCGCTTCATCGCCTCCTGCCCCTGCACGGATTTCCACAATAACATTTTTTTCATCATTGGGATCTTTCGGAAGAAGCAAAATCTTCAACTCATGTTCCAGTTCCTCAATCCGGTTCTTTGAATCATTCAACTCCTCTTTTGCAAGCTCACGCATTTCTTCATCAGATTCTTCTTCCAGAAGCGCCAAACTATCTTCTATATTCTGTTTACACTGTTTATATTCTTTGAACGACTCAACAATGGGCGCCAAATCGCTCTGTTCTTTCATCAGCCTGCGAAAGCGATCGGCATCATTCGCCACATCAGGCTCCTGAAGTTCTCCCATTACCTCTTCATATCGAATGACCAAATCTTCTAATCTGTCAAACATCCCTTTTATTCCTTTCTCTTTCCCACCAGAGAATCACTCACGGCATCTTTTCCGCAACGTCTCTCTGTCCTTTTATTATGTTATCTACTCGTAACTCACACACGTATCATACACGCCGGATACCACACGGTCAAGCCCTGCCAAATCTTTTTTTACAGCAACTTCTGAATATCCGCATTCTGTCAAATATTTAGACACTGCGCCTCCCTGATTCGAACCGATTTCAAACAAAATCCGTCCTCCCGGCTTCAAATACTTTCTACCAGCTTCTATAATTCTTCTATAAAAATAAAGTCCATCCTCTTTTCCGTCCAGTGCCAGTCTTGGATCATGTTCCCTGACTTCTGGCTGTAGCGTCTCAATCACTGCTGACGGAATATATGGAGGATTGGAAAGAATCATATCAAATTCACCGGAAATTTCTGAAAACAAATCACTCACTGTCCATTCTGCATCAATGCACAGATTCTCCCCATTTCGTTTTGCCATTTTCAAAGCATCTTTCGAGACATCCACGCCAAAACCTGTGATGATCTTGTCGGATACTCCATTCTTTTCGAGCCTCTGTCTTGCATAAAATAATACGCTCAGCAAAATACAACCAGAGCCGGTGCACATATCTAGGATTCGCACCTGTTCTTTATCTTTTGTATCCCTCTGAAAATACTTCTCCAGATTTTCCAATGCCGTCTCCACCAGGATTTCCGTATCTTGGCGTGGAATCAGTACATGTTCATCTACCTGGAATTCCAATCCCATAAATTCCTGCACCCCGGTAATATGCTGCAGAGGAATCCGCTCTGCACGACGGGTGATCACTTCCTGATACCTCACTTCTGCATGTGCTTCCATCACAGTTTCAGAATCCGCCAGATACCTTGCACGACTGATGCCTGTCACATACTCCAAAAGATACCAGGCATCCAGCGAGGCCTCTGCAATCCCTGCCGCTTCCAATTGCTGTTTTCCCTTACAATATGCTTCCCGAAATGTCATGAATGCGCCTCTTCCTTCTCTTTGAAATCAGTACCAAAATTCTCATTCTCGTACGTTCTCCAGTCAAACACAGCCTCCACTGCCTGAATCGCCACCTCAATCATACTGTCGTCCGGTTCCTTCGTTGTCATATTCTGAATCAGAAGCCCCGGTTTACTAAGGAAATTGACAACCGGATGATCACTGTTTCCCGCCACTCGAATGATTTCATAAGAGACTCCGGCAATCAGCGGAAGTAATGCAATCCGTAGAAATACACGCATTATCTGTGATTCAGCGGTAATGAAAAAGCAGAAAATAATACTGACGATCATAACAAAGAACAAGAAACTAGTTCCACACCGCTTGTGCTGACGGGAACTTTTCCGTACATTTTCTACATTCAAAACCAATCCATGTTCAATGCAGTTAATACACTTATGCTCTGCTCCATGATACATAAAAGTTCTCTGAATATCTTTCATTCTTGATACAAGTGCAATATATCCAAGAAAAATCAACACCCGGATGACCCCTTCTATAATCGTAACCACCCATCTGGACTCTACATATTTTTGAACAATATTGCTCAGAAAATACGGAAGGATCATAAAAATGAGCATTGCAAGAACGAGAGATAAAATCATAGTCAGATTCATCATAAACTTGTCTTTCTTTTCCCGTCTTTCCAACTCTTTCTCCGTCAATTCCACTGTTTCTCCTTCTTCTTCCTCAAAAAACGAAGCAGAAATCATCAGTGTCTTGATTCCAAGTAGAAGAGAATCCAAAAAATTAGAGATCCCGCGGATAAATGGAATCTTTTTCACTGTCTTCCACGGTACAATACTCTGATACTCCTGTACCTCCACAACAATTTCCTGATCCGCTTTTCTGACCGCAACCGCATACCGGTCACCGTTCTTCATCATAATTCCTTCGAGAACAGCTTGTCCACCTATATTTGATGACTTCATACATTTCTCCTCAATTTATACAAAACGCGCGTTTACACGTATATAACTCAGCATCGCTTCCCCTTCTGCACAAATATTATGTACAGACCCTCTTGTGTATACTCACACATACAATAACAGGCTGAGATTTTAACGTCTCAGCCTGCCACAATTCTTTTTCCTATTTAATACCATACTTCTTGTTGAACTTATCAACACGTCCACGAGCCTGTGCAGCTTTCTGCTGACCTGTGTAGAACGGGTGGCACTTGGAGCAGATTTCTACGTGAATGCTTTCATTTGTAGAACCTGTTACAAATGTATTACCACAGTTGCAAGTTACAGTTGCCTGATGGTACTCTGGATGGATACCTTCTCTCATGATTTTCACCTCTCTATTTTAAAATATAGTTATTCTAATCTCTAAACATCTTTGTTATTGTATCATATCTATATTTTATTTGCAAGTTCTTTTTCTAAATCTTTTACCACTACTTTATCAGATGAATTTCTGTCTGATAACCATTTTCGTCAATTCTACATTGTCTTTCGTTTTAGAAAACATATTCAACAGATTATCTACTGCTTCCTCAGCTTTCATCCCATTCATTGCACGTCGAATAATGTAAACTGCTTCCCTCTCTTCCTTGCTAAGCAGCAGATCCTCTCTTCTGGTGCCGGATTTTGGAATGTCGATTGCCGGAAACACCCTCTTCTCTTGCAGTTTTCTATCCAACACCAATTCCATGTTACCGGTTCCTTTAAACTCTTCGTAGATCACATCATCCATTTTACTTCCGGTATCAACCAGTGCAGTTGCCAGAATCGTCAAGCTTCCTCCTTCACGCATGTTTCTTGCCGCTCCAAAGAAGCGTTTTGGCATATGCAGAGCTGCCGGATCCAGACCTCCAGAAAGAGTTCTTCCTGACGGCGGTACGACTAGATTATAGG
>JAHHTO010000079.1 GCA_020024595.1 Schaedlerella sp. | reverse complement strand
TTCTTGCACGGTTCAAATCACGGGCAAGCCGTTTATACAAAATTTCATTAACCAGAGAACTTTTCCCTGAACCAGACACACCAGTCACGCAAGTCATCACTCCGAGTGGAAATTTCACATCAATATTTTTTAGATTATTTTCTTGTGCCCCCACTACCTTGATAAACCCTGTCGGCTTTTTACGTTCTTCGGGTACTGGAATCTTTTTACGGCCACTTAGATAATCTCCTGTGATTGAATTCTTACATTTCATCAATTCTTCCGCAGTACCGACTGCAACCACTTCGCCACCGTGTTCTCCGGCTCCCGGTCCGATATCCACAATACAGTCAGCTTCCAGCATTGTATCTTCGTCATGCTCTACTACAATTAATGAATTTCCCAAATCACGAAGGCGTTTCAGTGTCATCAGCAGCTTATCATTATCTCTCTGATGCAGACCAATACTCGGCTCATCCAGAATATATGCCACACCAACCAGACCGGAACCAATCTGAGTCGCCAGACGGATTCTCTGCGCTTCTCCGCCGGACAAAGACCCCGTCGCCCGCGCCAGCGTCAAATAATTCAAGCCAACGTCCATCAGAAACTGTATTCGAGCTTTGATTTCCTTCAAAATCTGATCCCCGATCAAATACTGAGTGTGGGAAAGTTCCAATTGTCCCAAAAAACTCTGCAACTTATCGATAGACATTGCAGTAACCTCAGAAATATTCTTATCACCAACGGTAACAGCCAGTGCACTCTGCTTTAGGCGCTGTCCCTTACATTCCGAACAAGGGGTAATATTCATAAACGACTCGTATTCTGCCTTTGATGTCTCTGAATGAGTCTCTCTGTACCGACGTTCTACATTCTTAATCAGGCCTTCAAACGTAACATCATACACACCTTCTCCCCGCTGGCCTTTATAATGCACTTTGATACTTTTCCCATTGGTTCCATAAAGCAAAATATCATGAATTTCTTTTGAATATTGTTCAAAAGGTGTGTCCAGATCAAATCCATAAGTATCTGCCAGCGCACATAAAATCGCATTTGTAAAACTTCCCTTATCCATACAGGACTGCCATCCAAGTACCGCAATCGCCCCTTGATTGATACTCAGGGATGGATTCGGTATCATCAGTTCTTCAGAAAATTCCATCTTATATCCTAAACCGAAACATGCCGGACATGCTCCAAACGGATTGTTAAACGAAAAACTTCTCGGTTCAATTTCTTCGATACTGATCCCACAGTCCGGGCAGGAAAAGCTCTGACTGAAATTCAGTGCTTCTCCGCCAATCACATCCACTACAAGAAGCCCTTCCGCAAGTCCTAGCACATTTTCAATCGAATCAGAAAGTCGTTTTTCAATCCCCGGCTTCACAATCAGACGGTCAACAATAATTTCAATGTTATGCTTAATATTTTTATCTAATTTGATTTCTTCAGATAATTCATACAGATTCCCATCGACACGTACACGCACATAACCGCTTTTCTTTGATCGTTCAAACAATTTTGCGTGAGTTCCCTTTCTCCCTCTTACAACCGGAGCCAAAAGCTGAATTTTCGTTCCTTCCGGCATAGACATAATCTGATCTGTCATCTCATCCACAGACTGCTTTTTAATTTCCTTCCCACATTTGGGACAATGAGGGATTCCAACTCGGGCATACAAAAGTCTGAAATAATCATAGATTTCTGTCACAGTCCCAACCGTGGAACGTGGGTTATGGTTTGTCGACTTCTGATCGATAGATATTGCCGGTGACAACCCATCGATGCTCTCTACATTCGGTTTCTCCATCTGTCCCAGAAACTGTCTTGCATAAGAAGACAGTGATTCCATGTATCGACGCTGTCCTTCCGCATAAATCGTATCAAAAGCAAGAGAAGACTTGCCTGATCCACTTAGTCCGGTCAGGACAACAAGTTCATTTCGTGGAATATCCACATCAATATTTTTTAGATTATTTTCATTCGCTCCGCGGATTCTGATATATTTCCGGGCATCCATTTTCATTCCCATATTACATTATCTCCTGTGTTATTACTGAATCACTCTGAATCCGCTAAATCATGTAGCGATTTCTTCAATTCTAACAATTTGTCACGCAGTTCGGCTGCTGCCTCAAAATTCAAATCTGCTGCTGCTTTCTTCATCTTCTTTGTCACATCAGCAATCAACTTCTCCAATTCTTCTCGACTCATAGACTCCGGATCTTTCTCCAACTTCATCTGTGCACTGTCTACTTTCTGAGAAATACTGATTAAATCACGCACTGCTTTCTTAATTGTCTGCGGCGTGATTCCATGTTCTTCATTATACTGCATCTGGATCTCACGACGGCGCTTTGTCTCCTCGATCGCCATTCTCATAGAATCTGTAATCAGATCTGCATACATAATAACATGCCCCTCTGCATTACGAGCTGCACGCCCGATGGTCTGGATCAATGAGGTTTCTGAACGAAGAAATCCTTCCTTATCTGCATCCAGAATCGCTACCAGTGTAATCTCTGGAATGTCCAATCCTTCTCTTAGCAGGTTAATTCCAACAAGCACATCAAACACATCCAGTCGCATATCACGGATGATCTCTGTACGCTCCAGTGTATCCACATCTGAATGTAAATATTTCACACGGATACCGACTTCACGCATATAATCTGTAAGATCCTCAGCCATCCGCTTTGTCAGAGTTGTCACAAGAATCTTGTTTTTCTTTGCAATCTCTTTCTTAATTTCCCCTATCAGATCATCAATCTGTCCTTCTACCGGACGTACTTCTACTTTCGGATCCAGAAGTCCCGTCGGACGGATTACCTGTTCAGCACGAAGAAGTTCGTGTTCTTCTTCATAAACTCCCGGTGTTGCCGATACAAATAATACTTGGTTAAGTTTACTTTCAAACTCTTCAAAATTCAAGGGACGATTATCCTTTGCCGATGGAAGCCGAAATCCATAATCAACCAACGTCGACTTTCTGGACTGATCTCCGTTGTACATTCCGCCAATCTGAGGGATTGTCTTATGAGACTCATCAATCATTATCATAAAATCATCCGGAAAATAATCAATCAAAGTATATGGTGCCTGCCCCGGTGCCAATCCCGCAAGATGTCTGGAATAATTTTCAATCCCGGAACAAAATCCTGTTTCTTTTAACATTTCAATGTCAAAATTTGTCCGCTCCGCAATTCGTTGTGCTTCCAATAACTTATCCTGATGTTTAAACTCCTTCACTCGTTCTTCTAATTCAAGTTCTATATCCTTAATCGCACGGTTGATATTTTCCTTGTCCACTACATAATGAGATGCAGGAAAGATTGCTGCATGCTTCAGCTCATCTTTAATTTCCCCTGTTAAAATATCAATCTCCGTAATCCGGTCAATCTCATCTCCAAAAAACTCTACCCTGATGGCCGTATCCGACTCATATGCAGGGATAACCTCCACAACATCTCCCCGCACACGAAATGTTCCTCGATGAAAATCCATATCATTGCGGTTGTACTGAATTTCAATCAGCTTTGCAATCAAGTCATCTCGTTCTTTTATCATGCCCGGACGAAGAGAAATTACCATGTTCTGATAATCTACCGGGCTTCCCAGACCATAAATACAGGAGACACTTGCAATAATGATCACATCTCTTCGCTCCGTCAATGCCATCGTGGCAGAAAGACGAAGCTTATCAATCTCATCATTGATAGAAGAATCCTTGGCAATATACGTATCCGAAGAAGGAACATAGGCTTCCGGCTGGTAATAATCATAATAACTCACAAAATACTCCACTGCGTTCTCCGGGAAGAATTCTTTAAATTCACCATATAACTGTGCCGCCAGTGTTTTGTTATGCGCTATGATCAGCGTAGGTTTATTCAATGCCTGGATTACATTTGCCATGGTAAATGTCTTACCGGAACCTGTAACCCCTAGTAAAGTCTGGCATTGATTGCCTTCCTTGAAACCCTTTACAAGCTGTTCGATAGCCTGTGGCTGGTCGCCAGTAGGCTGATATTCACTGTGCAATTTGAATGACATACGTACTAAAATACCTCCTAATCTCATAACAAAAAAGTATTATTTTCAAGACTCTATAAAAATAGTAAAATCTATATCTACTAAAAAATCAAATACGCACTGATTATACCATACTTTTTTTTACGTGTATAGTATTTAGCAAACATTTGTTCTGTACAACTTCTTTTTAGGTTCATATTTTTTTGAAATTTTAGAGAAGGCAACGACTCAAACGAGCCGCTGCCTTCTCTATTTATGACTGTCTATTTCCTGTAAATTACGAATCAAAAGAAGTATAACGTTTTCTCATTGAACGATAGCGAAATCTCGCCATTTCATTTTTAGCTTTGATATCTTCTTCCTTTCCACTATAACAACAACGGATGCAATAGTACTCTTCTTTGTCTTTATCATAAAACATATCAATGTCTAAATCTCTCATAAAACAAGATGGACATCTGTAATTTAGTTTACCTTTTCCAGACTGAGCCATGTTCTCATCACCTGTCCTTTCTGAATCTCTTTTTTCATTCCCAATGTAAACATTGGACTAAATGCATATCCTTCTCTGTAATATCCTACCTGGGACGAATCCTCAGTCAAAATCTCCACCTTTGTTTCGATTTCCGGGATAATTGCTGATACACTTTCTGCCTGTTCTAACTCACCTTCTCTGCATTTATAAGCATACTCTAAGGTTTCTTTCGTATCCTTATTACTTACAGACAAGATAATATGAGACATATCTTCCGGATATTCTGTAGTTCCATAGCATGCTGTTATATATTCATTAAACTCCACTTTTGATTCTGGGTTACTGCTATCTACGACTTCTCTTACAATTTCGACTTTCGAGCTGCCTTCATCGAATATAAATTTTGACACGATAGTAACACTTAAATCTGCAAATTCCACGGTTACAGGATCTAATGTCACAATATGTTTTGTTCCTTCTCCTGCATAATGTGCTTTTGTTCTACATAGGCACAGATCAACTTCTTCTCCCTCGTATCTTACTTTCAAACTCTTAATTGTTCCTTCCCCAGCATAATGAGTAAAATAACCTGCTCGGTAGTTCGCCTGAATCAAGAATGGATAACTCGCATCCTGTATATGCTTCGTTCCGATTCCCACTGGCCATTCAAGTTTTGCTACATACGGTCGAAGATCGATCATCGCTCCCCCCTGATTCATATCAAGGCATGTTCTCATATACGGATCCGCATACCAGAAATATTGCTTATCTGATCCGTAGAGAATATCTCTCCATAATGCGCATTCCGGTTGTTGATATGTGTGTGTTGCACGGTAATGATCTGCAAACTCACTCATCGTCATTTCTTGTAACTTTCCTTCCTCTTTCAGCTTTCCATAATATGCCATTCCATCCTCGTAACTTTTCAGCAATAGCTCATATGGTGCTTCCCATCGTCCCATTTTGTTCATCCAACCTGGTCCTACAAACATCATGTTATAGCAATACCCTTTATTATATTTTGCAAGATTACGATATTGGTCAATCAAATTATATAAGTATGGATATTCCCAGGTTTCTGAATCATAAATCATTCCACGAAGCACATTCTGTGGATGTGTTCCGAAATTTGATCCGTTTCCGTCAAAACATGCCATCAAATCACGAGATAAATGAGGAATGGCAACCACACCACTATCTTCCTGTTCATTGGCTGCAGGAGCATGAATATTTTGTTTTGATGGAATCCACGGATTCCACGGACCGCCATCAAATAATGTGTACCATGAATTATTACAAGTATGATATGCTTTTGGTCCCTCTTCCCAACAAGTTGCAACTGCACACTTAACGGTTGGATATTTTTCTTTGATATAATTCATCAATTCAGCATCGATATAATAACTTCCTGTTGATTCAGGATAGAAGCCAAATTTCTCATAAAATTTTTCAAAAACATCCTTTACGATTGCTTTCTTGTCCTCCATGGAAAACATCCAAATGCAAAAGTCCTTTGTTTTATATTTATTTCGAAACTCTTCACATGGCAAACCCAACAAAGATAAAGAAATCTCATCTCCATAAACACTATGGTGTTCTTTTGCCAGGGCAACTGCCTCTTCATTAAACAAGCTCGCATATGTCATTTGAATAGTCGTTTTTAGTCCATTCTTATGAGCAATTTCCTGTTGTGTTTTAAAAATATCTAAACTCTCTGTTAAAAGAGATTCTCTTGAAATATCTTCTTCTTTTCCGTGTCCAGTCACTTTTTCCGCGTATTCCGGAACCATTTCTGGTCTGTGAATGACATTTAATATTAGTTTCTCCATCTATTCATCCTTCTTTCTATATTCCTGCAATATTTCCAGCACTAACCATATCTTGCCAAAAACCACCCATACAATGTTTGTGATCTGAGCGAGTTTTATCTTCATTATATATTAGCATTTCTTCTTCTAGTTCTTCTATTGAGTCGATTTTTTCTTGCAAATATAGTTCTAATCTTTGGATTGAGCTCTCCATACGTGTTCCAACTCCACCATATCGGATATCTAATACTTCATATCCAAAAGGTTTACACTCATCAAACCAAATTTTCTTTCTTAGTTCCTTCAACTTGCATATGCTATGTAAAGAATCTTCCATACATTTTTTTAACGATGCCAATTCCTCTTTATCTTGTATGCGGTATGCATTACGGAGTTTCACACCTAGCATTGATTTACACACTAAAACTCTTGCCAACATTTTATAATAAATAAAAATATCATCCATCCGATCATCTGTCAGTTTTAATCCGTCTATTTTGTTATATATTTCCATATAGTACTTATCTAAAAATGAATTTTTAACTTGGCCATCAAAGATTCCGACCAGTGGATCCTGATAAAATAAATATTTAGACGGATTGTCTGCATTCTCGTTATCTTGCAAAACTCCTTCTGGGCTATCAAACATATTTAATAACATAAAATCTTCTTCCACATACCCTGTAAGCTGTTTTAACCAACAATCCAATTTTTCTGATTCAACTTGATCATAAAAGCATAATTGTGCAAAATATATTGCTGAATATAAAATGGTTCTCGCAGGTGTTTCCATTCCGTTATCAAACCAAAATGTACAAAATACATTATCTATCCCGTTCTTTGCACAACTCGCAAGCCCTTCTTTTAATGTCTTTTTTGCTTTACTATAATTTGGTGCAAGCCCATTCCATGTCCATCCACCACCTGCAAAGCAGATATTATTTGTCAACTTTCGGTGCAATCTAATATTTTTATCGTAGATGCTTTGGTTGTGATGATAGTAGTCCCAGTAAACCAAAGATAAATCTTTTGGTATAGATTCCAGTTCCCTAAATTCCGTATCCTCAGGAAGATCATAGTAATCCCCTGTAGGAGATTTCAGGCGAAAGAACATATCACTCCACATAATAACTTCCAGGGATTCTTCCTTACATATATGATACACCATATTGAGATGCTCTTTCATGATTTGATATCTCTCACGATATCCATGTATTTTTAAATATTTTCCTAACCCAAGTAGACCTGCTTCATCCATTCCCACATGAATTTTTTTTGTAGAAAAAGGGTACGATGCATAGTGAATTAATCGCCGAATAAATTGTTCTGTTTTTTCCTCTCCAACGAGTAATATATCTTCCGTATCATGTAGATCCTTAGTTGCTGGCCATCTTAAATATGTATGCAAATGTGCTAGTGTCTGAATAGCCGGAATGAGTTCCACTCCCATTTGCAGGCCATATTTATCTAATTCTTTTAATTCTTCACAGGTATATCTTCCACGAAATGCACCAAAATATTTTTCTTCTGGTATTTCATATACATCTTCCATATACAAGTAAACTTGGCTAATTCCAACCGCTGCGCAGGTACGAATCATCTCTTTGATCATATTGATACTTAATGTACCATTTCTAGAACAGTCCAACATCAGTCCTGTTTCCAAGAAACGACCAGTCTCCTTTAACACAAATGGCATTTCTCCATTAATTGAGATTTTCTGTAAAAACAAATGTAATCCTCTATATAATCCAACCTCTTTCGCTGCTGATATAGTCACTTTATTTCCATCAAACTCTACTAAAATAGTTTGATCTTGTGTTTTTTTATACTCAACAATAATTCCCTGTTCATTGCAAGTATAACCTTGTTCTGATAAAAAAAACGTTGTTACTTTTTTCTTATTTTCATCTAACCCAGATACATTAAACTTCATATTCTTCCCCTTCACTTTTTGCTTTCATTTGTTTTCTATAATCTGAAGGATACATTCCTACTTTCTTCTTAAATATTTTCGAAAAGTATAATGGGTTCGGATATCCGACAATTTCTGCAACATCCTTAGCAAGAATTTCACCTTCCATCTCCAACAACTTTTTCGCACGATCTATTCGTATTTTTTGAATATATTGAGATAATGTATATCCACTATATTCTTTAAACAACCTGCTTAGATATGGAGGTACCAAACCAAATTTATCAGCGACGGAAGCCACTGTAATATCCTCTGAAAAATGTTTTTGCACATAATGATCTACATGCTCTATTAACTCTTTCGTTTTTACTTGTCCATCATAAATTCCTTTTTCTTCTAGAATTTGCATCAAATTATGAAAAAGTTCTTTTCCATTTACCGAATAGAGAATTAAATTCCAAATTGTATCTTCATTATTTTCAACTTGTTCTCTCGAATCCGGAAAAACTTGCTTTAATAAATTTTCTAATAGATATACACAATCTTTTTGCTTCAATGTTTCATAACTAAATATTAATTCTGCTTCTTTTATCATTGCGTTTTCTTTTCCGGTAAATCTATTCAGAAACGCACTCTCACTATTCTCTTTTAATAAATCTTCGTCTTCAAAAGCACAGCTTTCACCAAGCAAAATATGATCTCTCATACATTTTCGTAATTGTCGGCTCATTGAGGGAATATCCTGCATATCAATTTCTTTTTGATGAAAAACGGCAGTCAGACAAATTCCCACTTTCTCCATTTCCTCAATGACTTTTATACAAAAATTTTTCATATGGACTTTTTCTTTAGAAACAGTTAAGAGTATACGCTCATTTGGTTGATATTTTTCAAAAGCATATACACTTATTTCTTTTGGAAGAAACTTTAATGCTGTGCTTTCTATGTCATTTCCTTTCCAAAAGTCACACTCTTCCACACTTTCCTCTAATCCTTCTTTTATCAAAGGTCCGGCACAAAAATGCACCATTTGAACTTTTTGTGTTCCAACACTTTTATTGCCTTCATAAACAACCGATTTTAAGAGACTTTTCTGTGATTTTTCTCTTTTTTCTTCTATCCCAGCTAATATATTGTTTAATATTTTCTGTAAATCATCATACACAATTGGTTTTAATAAATACTCTTTTACGCCCAAATGAATTGCCTGTTGCGCATATTGAAATTCATTATATCCACTAATAATAACTTTCATGCAATCTGGATATTTCTGTGACGCAAATTCCAATACCTCCATTCCATTTACAAGAGGCATATTAATATCTGTGAAAATTACATCTACTGGATTATTTTTCAAATATTCTATTGCTTCTCTGCCGTTATAAGCAGATTTTACAACCGTGAATTCCGCATGATTGTTTTCGATCATGTTTTTAATTCCACGAAGAATAGGTAATTCATCCTCTGCAACCAAAACTCGTATCAATTATTTTTCCTCCTAAAAGTACTACAGCTCCTCCATTTTCATTAAAAAGTTCAAATGTCATGGATATTCCGTATTCTATTTTCATTCTAATATAAATATTAGAAAGGCATAGACCTCCTATTTTCATACTTTCTAAAACATTTTTTACATTTGCTTTCCCCATTCTTTCTTTTTCTTTTTCAAATTTTATGAGAAAATCTTCTGTAAAACCACTTCCATTATCCATGACTTTCAAAAACCATTGTTCCTCATCTTTCCATGCGATGACTTTTATCATCCATTTTGGTTCAACGTTTTTAAGTCCGTGTTGAAAACAATTTTCACAAAGAGGCTGTAAAATCAGTTTAGGAATTCTAACATCGTCTATTCTGTCTTTGATTTCAATTTCATATTGAAATAATTCTTCATATCTGACTTTCATTAGTTTCATGTAATTTTCAGCTGAACTGCATTCTTGTCTTATCGTGCTATATCCATCTTCCATTTGAGCATTATATCGAAGTATATTTCCAAGATTTTGACAAATATATGGAACTTTTTTATTCCCATCCATTTGTGATTCCATGGATATAATTGCTAACATATTATGTATAAAATGAGGATTCATCTGCGATTGAAGGGCAAAAAACTGAGCCTTTACTTCATTCGTTTGTGCAATAATTTGCATTTGCATACTTTTGTTTAGTTTTTTTAACATTGCATTAAATGTTTTTTCCAACTTTAATAGTACATCGATCGATCCTTCATCTACGATGTCTACATGCAAGTTATCCATTGTAACAGACTCCATGGATCTATTTAATTCTAATAGTGGTTTTGTTAAGTATTGGATTAACTTCTTTTCTAAAATAATTGCTACGAATATAAGTAAAATCAATGCTAATCCCAATATATAAACAAATTGTTTGACAGTTTGCTGATACTCAACAGGAATTTTTTTTATTTCAACTGTATATGG
>JAHHTO010000078.1 GCA_020024595.1 Schaedlerella sp. | reverse complement strand
GATCTTGCCCATATGGAGCAGGTCGCAAAAAGTATTAGATATTTAAAAGAAAAAGGAAAGACCGTATTGATCGTAACTCACGACACAGAATTTATTCAGGCCTGCTGTGATGTGGTTATCGAACTTGAAAAGGGTCATCTTGAGGAGTGACAATGAACTGGGAAAAAGATTACAAGGCAAAAAATATGAAGATTCTATGTCAGGATGAAAATTGTACTGTTATCAAAATCGAAGATAAAACAGGAGAGGGGATCATGACTATATATTCTGTCTTTGACGGTTGCTGCGTAGCCTACAACGATTTTCATATGGAACAGGTTTATTCTGTATTTGAGCCAACCTCCGATATTTTCTGCGTGGATCATTGCAGAGAAGGACGTATTGAATGGAAAGGGAAAAACAACAGCTATACTTATGTATCTGCCGGGGATATGCAGGTGGATTGCAGAGAAAATCATACCAATGATTTCTTTTTCCCACTGAGTCATTATCATGGACTGACTATAGCGATCGAACTGCAAAAAACAGACCATGGAGTCCTTAAGCTGATGGATGATTTTACTGTAGATATCAATAAGTTAAAAGAAAAATTCTGTCCGGGCGAATCTCATTTCATTATGAGAGCCGGAGCCCAGATCGATCGGATTTTCTCAGAGCTTTATGATCTGCCTGAAAAGGTCAGAAAAACATATATTAAGATCAAGATCATGGAGCTCCCGATCTTCCTTATGATGGCTATCTTTTCATTCGTCATCTTTTCACAGCAGGAGCTGGTTCATCAGTCAGCACATACTCTTCAGGTTATGAAGGTTGCGCTTGATAAATTAGACGAGATCAAAGCAGCAGAATTCATCGATGAGGACGGAGAAGAGAAAAAGCTTTCGGAATTCTCTATTTCATTTGAACATGTGGACTTCGGATACGAAAAACGTCAGATTTTAAAGGATGTAACATTTACAATTCCACAGGGAACAACAACAGCAATCGTTGGTCCCTCAGGAAGTGGTAAAACAACGATCTGTAAACTTCTTGCACGTTTTTATGATGTAGATGCAGGCAAGATCACAATCGGAGGAACTGATATCAGAGCAATGAAATGTGACAGTCTTCTTGATAATATCTCCATGGTATTCCAGAATGTATACCTCTTTCATGATACTATCCGCAATAACATCTGCTTTGGTAAGTCGGATGCGACCGAAGGAGAGATGATCGAGGCTGCTAAGAAAGCCTGCTGTCACGACTTCATCGTGGCACTTCCAAATGGATATGACACTGTGATAGGAGAAGGTGGTGGAACACTTTCAGGTGGTGAACGCCAGAGAATCTCTATCGCAAGAGCCATCCTTAAGAATGCACCAATTGTTATCTTAGATGAAGCAACAGCAAGCGTGGATCCTGAGAATGAACATTTGATTCAGTCGGCGATTTCAGAGCTTACTAAGGGGAAGACTTTAGTAACTATCGCACACAGACTTGCAACGATTGAAAATGTGGACCAGATTCTTGTAGTTGATGATAAGATCATCAAACAGAAGGGTACTCACAAAGAACTGATCGCACAGGACGGCACATATCGTAGATTTATTGAGATCAGAAAGAAAGCTGAAGGCTGGACAATATAATGTTAAGTACAGGACAGGGAGGAATCCCTGTTCTTTCTTGTGTGTATCTCAAATTTGTAAAAAAACTAAATTTGTAACCAGAGGTTTAAGTAGTTAGTCTATAAAAAATAGGTTGGCTGCTTTTCAAAGGAAATACCGAAGAAATTCAACTTATGAAAGATCAGATGGATGGTCTGGATATTTGTGTGCATAAGTTACAAAAAGAATATATTGCTTGACAGAAGATTTGAATATATGGTATTTCTAATATAGTATACAATTTAAATATAATGTGGTACTTATGTTTAAAAAGGAATCCGGAAAAGCCGGAACAGCCCCCGCTACTGTGAAAAAATAAGTCAGATACTTGCCATATTATATACAATATATCAGATCGGTGGGATTTCGATATACTGTATTTGAGATCTTTAAAATTGGTGAATTGTCAATTTTAGAGGTCTTGGGGGGCATGCGATTTTATCGTATGTCTTTTTTTTACAAAAATATGATTATAAGGAGAAATAGATATGGAAATAAATGATGAGATTAAAGTATTTTGGGAAGGAGAAGCAGACATTTATTCAGAAGGAGTGCAAAATGAAATAAATGGTACAGATAAAGCAGTATGGAAAAAAGTTTTGAGACATTATACAAAGAATGTAGAAAACCTTAAAGTTCTTGATGCAGGTTGCGGTCCGGGATTTTTTTCAGTTGTTTTAGGTGAAGAAGGTCATGAAGTGATCGGTATTGATCTCACAGAAAATATGATAGACCATGCAAAGAAAAATACGGAAGCCTGTGGAATTAAATCAGAATTCCGGGTTATGGATTGCCAGAATCTTGATTTTGAAGATGAAAGTTTTGATCTGGTCATTTCCAGAAATATAACATGGACTCTTTCTGATCCTCAGAAAGCATATAAAGAGTGGATGCGGGTTCTTAAACCGGGAGGAAGGCTTATTGTTTTTGATGCGTGCTGGTATCTGCATTTATTCGATGATGATTTGAAGAGACAGTATGATGAAAATGAAAAATATATTATAGAAAAATATGGGCGACCGATACATCAGCATAAAGATAAAGATTTTACAGATAAATATGCGAAAACACTTTTCATGAGTGACAAAAAAAGACCAGATTGGGATTTGAAATATTTAAAGAAAATAGGTTTTTCGTATGTAGAGGCAGATCGTGAAATTTATAAAGTTATTACAAGCGCGGAACAGCAGGAAATATGTAAAATGTCACCTGAATTTGCGATTATTGCAAGAAAGTAGGCACAGATGAGTAAATATTTTAGACTTATTCAATTCTTGCGATTTGCAAAAAAGGAGACTTGTATAAAAATTTTGATAAGTCTTGTTACCATAGCTTCCGGATTTGCTCAGGCATTCTTTCTTGCCAGAGGAATAAGTTTTGTTTTAGGAGGAGAAGACTGGAAGAATATATTGCTGCAATTTGCAGCAGGTGTTTTCTTTTTGGGGTTGCAGGTTGTGTTCATAAGATTTGGAGAAGGATATACAAAAGTTTTTGCTGCCAAACTTAAAGGCGGTATACGACAGGAGATTCTTACGAAATTACTTGACTTAGGACCCGCATATAAAGATGACAGGAGAACAGGAAATCTTCAGTCTCTTTTAACAGATGGTATTGAATCTTTTGAACCATTTCTTACACAGTATCTTCCTCAGGTTGTAGTAGTGATTATGACAAGTATTTTTTCTACCACTTTAATGTGGAGTATGGATCGTGAAGTTGGAATGTTTGTTCTTATTATGACGATCGTTGCCATTATAGTACCACACTTATTTATGCCGGCAGTGTCACGGGTCATGATAGAATACTGGCGGGATTATGCAGCGCTTAATGCACAATATATTGATGATATGTGTGGAATGAGTACTCTTAAATCACTGGGGGTAAGTCAAAAAGAAGGAAAACGCTTAGCAGATATGGCTTGGGAATTTGCAAAACAGTCTTTAAAAAATCTCGGAGTTTCACTTAGTGATTCGGTAATTATTATAGCATGTACAACTGCAGGTACTGCTATAAGCACGGTAATCGCATCGTATCATATGGCTGTTGGACTTATATCTTACAGTACCGTTCTTCTAATTCTTTTTTTATCAAGAGAATGTATGAGACCTCTTTATGATATGAATTTGTTCTGGCATGCTAGTTATCTGGGACTTTCTGTTGCAGAAGAACTTTTTTCTGTTCTTGATGAACCCGGATATATTAGAAATGGGGAAAAAGATTTCCCAAGCGGACAGGAATTTCCGAAAATTGAATTAAAAGATCTTTCGTTTTCTTATGAAGGAAATGAAAGGCATGCGTTGAAAAATGTAAATATTACCATGGATCCAGGATGTATGACAGCACTTGTGGGAAAATCAGGTTCAGGAAAATCTACGATCATAAATCTTTTACTAAGATTTTATGATTTTAAAGATGGAAGTATTACAGTCAATGGAGTGGATATAAAAACAATTTCATGTGAAAGTCTTAGAAAAAATATTTCTGTAGTATTTCAGGATACATATTTATTTTATGGAACTGTGATTGAAAATATAAGAATAGCAAAACCGGAAGCTACAGATGACGAGGTTATGCGCGCGGCTAAAATGGCCAGGGCACATCCTTTTATTGAAAATCTTCCAGATGGTTATGAAACTGTTGTGGGAGAAAGAGGTGCTACACTTTCAGGTGGAGAAAAGCAGAGAATATCCATAGCGAGAGCGATTCTTAAAGATGCACCTATATTGATTCTGGATGAAGCAACATCAAGTGTGGATAATAAAAATGAAATGTATATTCAGGAGTTTATGCAGGAGTATATGAGAAAAAAAACCTGTATTGTAATTGCACATAGACTTTCTACAGTTGAAAAAGCAGATCAGATTTTTGTGTTGGATAATGGAACTGTTATAGAGAAAGGAACTCATGAACAACTTCTTGATACAAGTGAATTATATAGAGATTTAGCGAGGACACAACAATATGACTGCTGAGAAAAAAGAAAAAAATATACAGAGTAAACGTCTGCTAAACTTATTCAAACTGACTAAAATGCTTAAACCCTTCCGGTTTAAGATGATGATTGCAATTATAAGTGGAATAGGACATCAGATATTTATTGCTGCAGTTGCCATGATGGGAGCAATCATTGTGGGATGTGCGATTGACGGTACTTTGCTCTCCAGATGGGAGAATTTGATTTCAGTATTTACAGTACTGATCGTATTATATATTGTTTTTTATTTTTTAGAAATGTGGTTTGCCCATGATGTTGCTTTTGGAGTTTTGGCTGATTTCAGAATAAAGTTATTTGCGGCAATAGAAAAAGTTTCTCCTGCGATTATTTTGAATATGCGTTCCGGACAGCTGGCATCTACATTAATGAGTGATGTGGAATTATTGGAATGGTTTTTTGCTCACTCGTTCGGAAGTATGATCGTTGCAGCGACAGTTACGATTATTTTCACGATATTTCTTGGAACTATATGGTGGGGATTTGTACCTCTTGTAATAATGTTTGTTTTTATTGCTATAACCATTCCTGTTTTTCTTAAAAAAAAGGCGGATATACAGGGGGCAGAAGTAAGAAATACATTAGGTGAAGCAAATGCAGTAACGATGGAAGGTGTGCAGGGGTTGAAAGAAATCCTGACTTTGAATTATCGGGAAGCATACTTGAAGAAAAATAAGTCTTATATGGACAGATTGTATGAAGGGCAGCTTTCTTACGGAAAGAGGCTTGGAACAGAAGGGGCGATGTTAAAAGGGAATATTGGAATTTCTATGCTGACTATTTCCATTGCAGCTTCGATACTTTGTGCTAGGGGAAATTTGGAACCGGCTGTATATCCGGCAGTTGTCATGCTTGCTTCTATGGTTTTGGGACCCGTTACGGAAATATGTAATACTGCTAGAAATTTTGGACTTATCTTTGCAGCGGCTGACAGAGTCTATAATGTGCTCGAAAAAAAACCATTGGTGAAAGATGAAGGCAAAGATATTCCTATTTCAGAAATAGAACCGGAAGTTCTTTTTGATCATGTTTCTTTTTCATATAATAATGACGGAAATATGGCAGTTAAACATGTTTCATTTAAGATTAAAGCCGGAGAAACAGTAGCCATAACCGGAGAATCTGGAGCAGGGAAAAGTACATGTATGAAATTGCTTATGAGATACTGGGATCCAGAAGAAGGTACTGTCAGTATAGGCGGAAGAGATATTAAAAGTATGTCGCAGGATACTCTGCATAAATTAATTTCTGTAGTATTGCAGGATGTGTATCTTTTCAGAGAGAGTATAAAAGAAAATATACGTTTAGGTAACAGAAGTGCCAGTGACGAAGATATTATTCGTGCTGCCAAAATTGCAAAGGCGCATGATTTTATTATGGAACTGCCAGATGGATATGATACAGTTGCAGGAGAAGCAGGCTTAAAATTATCTGGAGGTCAGAGACAGCGCATTGCCATTGCACGTGCACTTATACACGATGCACCTGTTATTTTAATGGATGAGGCAGTATCGAATTTGGATGCAGCAAATGAAAACAGCATTCAGAAAGAAATAAAAAAATCATGCAGGGGAAAAACCATAATAATGGTTGCACACAGACAGTCGACTCTTGCTAATGCAGATCGAATCATCAGGCTGGAGCATGGCATGGTTATGGAGGAGGAGAGAAGTGTTTAAATATATTTTTAAGCGTATTCTTTTCATGATACCGGTCCTTTTGGCAATTACCATTATTGTTTTCAGTTTAAGTGAATTTGCATCGGGAGATGCGGCGAGAACAATGGCAGAGCGAAAGTATTCTCATCCTACAAAGGCACAGATTGAAGAAGTACGACATGAATATGGATTAGACCGTCCGTTACATAAAAAATACGAAGCATGGCTGAGTAAAGTTTTAAGAGGGGATTTTGGAAATTCATATTTAACGGGAAGACCGGCAATACAGGAGTTGACAGGTTGTTTTTCTGAAACATTAAAGTTGACAGGAGTGTCTTTTTTTCTACTTGTTATTATAACGATTCCGCTTGGGATCTTTTCTGCAGTAAAGAGAGGAACTATATTAGATAAAATAATAGGTTTGTTTTCATTCGTCAGTGTTTCTATGCCCTCATTCTGGATAGGTCTTATACTGCTTTATGTTCTGGGAGTAAAGCTGAATTTGATTTCTGTCATCGGAGGTGAAGGCATTGGAGTAATTCTTGCGGCGGCTTTTACTATGGATATAGGATATTTTGGTGTAATAACAGAACTTGTCAGAACAAATCTATCAAATGTACTTGCTCAGGATTATGTAAGGGCCATGAAGAGCAGGGGGATAAGTAATATAAAAATAGTGATGAAGCATGGATTGAAAAATATTTTTATTCCCATACTTACACAGTTTAGCTTTATACTCATAAATCTGTTCTGTGGGTCTGCGATTATTGAGTCTGTTTTTTCTATAAGAGGAATAGGAGAGTTGGCACTGGTTTCTGTGCAGTGTCATGATATGCCGGTTCTTCAATGTTTTATACTTTGTTTAGCGATATTTGTTGTTATGGTAAATCTTATCGTGGATATTATATATTCATGTGTAGATAAGAGAATACGGCTGAGTTAGGAGGAGGGCGTTGAAAAATACAAAGGTTACAAATAATTGGAAAGATATTCTTCGATCGCCGGGCGTAAAAACAGGGCTTGTGATAGTTAGTTTTTTTGTTATAATATCGATTTTAGCTCCGTTGATTGCTCCATGTGACCCTTTGGAAGTGGATATCACACATAAACTTGAAGGCCCTTCAACCAGACATTGGCTCGGTACCGATCAGCTTGGAAGAGATATAATTTCACGTTTGATATGGGGTGGAAGAACTTCACTTTTGTATGGTATAATGGTGCTTGCTGTAACGGTTGTGATAGGTGTTCCACTTGGCTTGATTTCGGGATATGTAGGTGGAAAACTTGATAATTTTATAATGAGAATAATTGATGTGTTTATAGCAATGCCGTCCTTTCTTGTAGCGCTCGCTGTAGCTGGAACTTTAGGGGCCAGCGGCAAAAATCTTGTTTTTGCAATGTCACTTGTATGGTGGTCATCATATACGAGGATGGCGCGGGGACTTGCCATACAGATAAAAGAACAGGATTTTATGAAAGCACTGAAGGCAGGGGGATGCAAGACTTCACAAATTATCTTTAAACATGTGATACGAAATGCGGCACCTTCTATTATTTCAGTTGCGACAATACAGCTTGGTTCTATAATTCTTGCTATTGCCGGTTTTTCCTTTATTGGTATAGGGGTACAGCCACCTGCACCAGAATGGGGAATTATGCTTAGTGACAGCAAGGAGTTTATGCAGACAGCGCCGGAACTTATGATATATCCAGGTATCCTTATTATTCTGGTTGTAATGGCATTTAACCTTATAGGAAGGGGAATTCAGAATGGGATCAGTGGAAAATGCTAATCTTAGAGTTTCAAATCTTACTATAGACTTTTCAGAAAAAAAAAGAAATAAGAATGTTGTAAAAAATGTGAATTTAAATATAGAACGGGGAAAAATTACTGCCCTTGTAGGCGAAAGCGGAAGTGGAAAAACCGTAACATCACTTGCTATTATGGGTATACTTCCAGAGAACGGAAGTATTACAGGTGGAAAAATAGATAAAAATAGTTATCGGTTGGCTATGATTTTTCAAAATCCATATACATCTCTGGATCCTTTGTTTACTGTAGGACAACAAATGGTGGAAATAATAAGAGAAAATTTTCATGTGAATAAGAAAAATGCTCAAAAAGAGGCGGTTTCATATCTTGAATCTGTAAATCTTCCAAATCCGGAATCTATTATGGAAAGATATCCTTTTGAACTTTCGGGAGGCATGTGCCAGAGAGTTATGATTGCAGCAGCAATGGCATTAAAACCGGATTTTCTGATTGCAGATGAACCTACAACAGCTTTGGATGTAACAGTACAAAGCCAGATTATGAAAGAAATATATGATCTTTCAAGAGAAAAAAATACAGGCGTTTTATTCATTACTCATGATTTGGGCGTTGTTGCTGAAATCGCGGATTATGTTTATATCATGAAGAATGGGCAGATCATGGAAGAAAATACCGTATATGATATTTTTGAAAATCCACAGCATGAGTATACAAGAGAGCTTATTTCTTCGATTCTGTGAGGTGTTGTAATTGGAAGAGTTACTTGTTGCAAAAAATCTAAAAAAATATTATAAGGTTTCTGACAGAGGAGAAAAAAGAATTATCCGAGCATTAGATGATGTTTCCCTTACTATATATAAAGGCAGAAATCTGGCACTTATCGGTGAGAGTGGAAGTGGAAAAAGTACTTTTGGTAAAGCGGTTTCTATGATCGACCCACCAGATAGTGGAGAAATATGTTTTATGGGTAAACATATAAATTGTGTCAGGGAGAAAAATATACGACCGCTCAGAAAGCATATGCAAATGATATTTCAGTGCAGTAATGGTGTATTTGATCCTACATACACAATAGGAGAAAGTATAGAGGAGGTGATAAAAAACTATCAAAAGGTTTCTGATGCAGAATGCACGCAAATGGTTTCTGAAGTATTGGAGCTTACAGGGCTATCAGCGCAAATTGCAGGGAGATATGCACATCAGCTTAGTGGAGGGCAGTGTCAGAGAGCTAATATAGCCAGATCTTTGGTATTAAGACCAGAGCTGGTTATTTGTGATGAACCTGTTTCAAGTCTGGATTATTCGATAAGAAAACAGATTTTGGATTTGCTGAATGATATGAAAGAGCGTTTAAATCTTACATATCTGTTTATTACCCATGACTTGTCCAATGTACCTTATGTGTGTGATTCACTGGCAATTATGTATCGTGGAAGAGTAGTAGAGTATCTGGATTCTACAGATAATATTGAAAAAGATATAAAGCATCCGTATACGCAGGAGCTATTCAGATCAATACCATCTACAAATCCAAGAAAAAGAAAAATAATTAAAATGAATAAAAGAATTACATTTGCTGGAAAGCAAAAATGTAGTTGTGGTTGTTCTTTTGCAGACAGGTGTCCAATGGCTGAAGAGAAATGTATGGAATCAGTGCCACAATTCAGACAACTAACAAAAGGGCATTATGCAGCTTGTCATCTTATTAATTGATTTTATGGAGGAAAACAAATGAAAAAGCAGAGGATAGCAGTATTATTGATGCTGATTTTTATTACAGGAATTTTTTCAGCATGCAAAAGTAAAAATTCCGAAGAAAAAAGTGATGCTAACGAGGCGGTAACCGTTATCGTTTCTTCTCCAATGAAGCTGGAGGAAGCAGATACGATTTGTACAAGTGCACATGATTTTATTCCTTTCGAATTGGTGTATGAACCATTAGTCCGTTATGGATATGATGGAAAAATTGAACCGGGGCTTGCTGAAAAGTGGGAAATAAGCGAAGATGGAAAAACATATACCTTTCATCTCAGAAAAGATGTTAAATTTTCTGATGGAACAGAATTTAATGCAGATAATGTGATTTTTAATACAGACAGATGGAGTGAATCAAAATCATTTTCTTCAGAACTGAATGAAGTGAAAAAAATTGACGATTATACAGTAAGTTTTACATTTGAGGATGCTGCATATCCATGTTTAATTGAATTTACATATCCAAGACCATACAGAATGCTGGCACCAAGTGCATTAGATAAAGATGGAAACTTTAAGCAGATGGTTGGAACAGGTCCATGGATGGTTGAAGATTATAAATCCGGTAAAGAAGCAACATTTGTACAAAATCCTAATTATTATGGAGAAAAACCATCTGTTGAAAAGCTTATTTTCCGTCATGTAACAGATGGACAGGCTAAGACAATGGCATTGCAAAGTGGAGATGCTGATATATGCCTTACGGATCTCCCTGTAGAAAGTATGGAAGTCGTTGAGAAAGAAAAAGATCTTGCTGTTATAGAAGCACCTGGAACACTGGGCTTTTATGCAATCTTTAATGAAAAAAATGAATTTCTTCAGGACATGAACGTAAGACAGGCATTAAATTATGGCCTTGATAAAGAGACTGTCTGTGAGAATCTTTTAGACGGACAGGGAACTCCGGCAGAGGGATTACTTCCACCAGTTACGCCTTATGTTACAAAGACAAATAGTAGTGGGTATGCATATGATCCTGA
>JAHHTO010000077.1 GCA_020024595.1 Schaedlerella sp. | reverse complement strand
CCAATGCACAAATCTGTTCTCGCACAAGCCCGTTTCCTGTCAGCACTTTGTTCAGTTCCTCCTCTAGCAGTTTCTCTGGCACACCCCTTCTGCATCCCATCCCCACATACAGATTTTTCGGCAGCAAATACAGGATTCCCTTCTTTTCTTCTTTGGGCTTTTTCTGACAAATCATAATTTTCCCATATGAATTTTCCAATTCTTCTTCTCTACTGCATAGAATCAATTCTTCCGGTATATCCCCAGAGAGTTCAAACTCTGAAAAAATTCCCGTTGTTTTCTGATCAAGGATCCCGGCAGAGATTCTTTTTGCTTCCTCCCGGCTCGTAATAACCAATCGGTTCTGCGTTGCAAATACATCCACCGCAAACTTCTCCTGCACATCTGTCGCAGTTGTGATCACAGCCCTGCCACCGGTATGTGCTGCCAGAATATTTGCCAATTCTACACCACCTCCGACATGTCCAGACAAAAGAGGAATGACAAATATCCCCTTCTCATCCAGAACAAGAATCGGAGGATCCGTGAACTTATCTTTGATATACGGAGCGATTACACGGATTGCGATTCCTGCTGCCCCGATGAACACTAATGCACTCTCTCCCCAAGTCCTCCCAATCTGCTCCTTCCATCCACTTTTCAATGCCTGTAAGTTCTCATGCTCTGCGAAACGTGCCACTGTATATCCTGTACACCCATACCCTTCTTGCTCCAGTTTTCTTAACAAATGGATTTCCAGATGACTTCCTGCCTCCGTAAAACTATAGATTGCCACTCTTTTTGTTCTCATGAGTATCCTTCACTTTTCATTTTCTTTTTATCTACTATACTATCAACCACTACTTCCGTCAAAAGTTATTTTTATTCCAACATAAACCAGTTTGCACAAAAAGAGGCATTCAAATTTAATAAGCCGCGGTATATTCTCCGCGGCTTATCGCTCCCCTCTAAATATGCTGATGTAAATATTTTTCCCTAGTAGCAAGTCCGCCTCGAATATGACGTTCAGATTTGTTCGTATCCAGAACTTGCCTCGCTGCCAGAGCCAGTGACGGATTAATTTGGAGAAGACGTTCTGTCACATCCTTATGTACCGTACTCTTACTTATTCCAAACTGCTTTGCAGTCTGCCGCACAGTTGCTTTATTTTCTATAATATAAGCTGCGATTTCGACGGCTCTCTCCTGAATATAATCTTTCAAATAACTCCCCCTGCAAACATCATTTTTACAGATTATGAAATTCGTTTGCAGTTTAGAATATATTTCTAGCGTTAAATCATAAATCAAGCAGAGGACGTAGGAAATATCACACTTCCCCGTCCTCTGTTTCTATTATGCACTGGTCTTTTCAAACTGTGAATTATAGAGTTCTGCATAAAATCCATTCTGTTTCAATAATTCTTCGTGATTTCCCTGTTCAACAATATCTCCTTCTTTCATGACAAGAATCAAATCCGCATCACGAATCGTTGACAACCTGTGTGCGATCACAAAACTTGTTCTTCCGCGCATCAGGTTATCCATCGCCTTTTGAATCCGCACTTCTGTTCTTGTATCGACTGAACTTGTCGCCTCATCCAGAATCAGGATTTTCGGATCTGCCAGAATTGCTCTTGCAATTGTAAGAAGCTGTTTCTGTCCTTGTGAGACGTTACTTGCCTCTTCATTCAATTCCATATCGTAACCATTTGGAAGTGTCTGCACAAAATGATGTACATGAGCTGCTTTTGCCGCTTCGACAATTTCTTCATCTGTCGCATCCAATTTTCCATAACGAATATTATCTTTGATACTTCCGTGGAACAGCCATGTATCTTGAAGAACCATTCCAAACATCTGGCGAAGTTCACTTCGATTAAAGTCTTTTAAATTATGCCCATCAATCAAAATTGCTCCGCTGTTCACATCATAAAAACGCATCAACAACTTGATCATCGTGGTTTTTCCTGCACCTGTTGGTCCAACAATCGCAATTTTCTGTCCCTGTTTTGCCTTTGCAGAAAAATCGTTAATAATAATTTTATCTTCGCTATATCCAAAATGTACATGGTCAAACTCTACATTTCCTTCCAGTCCTTTTACAGATACAGCATTTTCCGCAAACTGATCTTCTTCCTCTTCTTCCAGGAATTCAAACACCCTCTCAGATGCTGCTGCTGTTGACTGCAGCATATTCGCAACCTGAGCTGCCTGCGTGATCGGCTGTGTAAAATTTCTTACATACTGAATAAACGATTGAATATCACCAACTTGAATCGACTTTTGAATTGCCAGGTACCCTCCTAAAATTGCAACTGCTACGTATCCAAGATTCCCTACAAACTGCATAATTGGCATCATCATTCCGGAAAAGAACTGTGACTTCCATGCGGACTGATACAAAATGTCATTTGTTTCATCAAATTCCTTAATGACATCTTTTTCTTTATTGAATACTTTTACAATATTGTGTCCACTGTAAACTTCTTCTACCTGTCCGTTTACATGACCGAGATATTCTTGCTGTTTTTTAAAATGTTTTTGGGAACGTTTTACGATCACAGAAATCAATCCCAGTGAAATCGGTAGAATTAAAAGTGCTACAAGTGTCATCAGCGGACTGATACTCAGCATCATAACCAATACACCAATGATCGTCGTAAATGATGTAATCATCTGGGTAGCGCTTTGATTCAGACTCTGGCTCAATGTATCGATATCATTTGTCACACGTGACAATACTTCTCCATGCATTCTCGTATCAAAATAATTCATCGGCATGCGATTGATCTTTTCCGAAACTTCCTTGCGAAGTCTATATGTCAGTTTCTGCGAAACTCCGGTCATGATATACCCCTGTATAAAGGAGAACACTGCACTTGTCAGATACAGACACATCAACAAGATTAAAATCCTTGCAACTTTATCAAAATCAATTCCCACACCCCCCGATACTTTTCCGACAAGTCCGGTAAATATTTCTGTGGTCGCTTTTCCAAGTATTTTGGGTCCTACGATATTAAAAATAGTACTTCCAATTGCAAATACGATCACCAAAATCAGTCCTATTTTATAGGTTGCTAAATATTTCATCAACTTTTTGATCGTTCCTTTGAAATTTTTCGCCTTTTCCCCAGTGCCCATTCCACCGTGCGGACTGCCACCCATAGGACCTCTTCCTCTTTTACTCATGAGCTTTCTCCTCCTTTCCAAATTTTCCTGCAAGTTCCTCTTCTGATAATTGTGACAATGCAATCTGCTGATAGACTTCACATGTCTTCAAAAGTTCTTCATGCGTTCCTTTTCCTACGACTTTTCCTTCATCAAGTACAATAATCTGCTCTGCATGTAAAATTGTGCTGATTCGTTGTGCAACAATCAATACAACACAGTCTTTTGTATGTTCCTTTAATGCCTTCCGAAGTGCTACATCTGTTTTATAGTCAAGTGCTGAAAAACTGTCATCAAAAATAAATATGTCTGGATTTTTTGCAATCGCCCTTGCGATGGACAAACGCTGTTTTTGTCCTCCAGACACATTGTCCCCTCCTTGTGCAATCCTACTCTTGTATTTATCATTTTTTTCTTCGATGAATTCTGAAGCCTGTGCAATTGTTGCTGCCTCTTTCATCGTTTCCTCTGTTCCCTCTGGGTTTCCATATAAGATATTTGATTCAATTGTTCCTGAGAACAAGATGCCTTTCTGAGAAACATATCCCAGAAGTTCTCGTAATTCATGCTGCGTGATCTCTCTGATATCTTCTCCGGCTATTGTTATACTCCCCTCTGTCACATCATAAAATCTTGGGATCAGATTCACCAGTGTAGATTTTCCGCTGCCTGTACTTCCAATAAATGCCGTTGTCTCCCCCGGTTTTGCCACAAAGCTAATGTTATGCAGTACATCTTCTGCTGCTCCCGGATACCGGAATGACACATTTTTAAATTCCACAACACCTTTCTCATCTTTCTGCAGATGCCTTGGTTCTTTTGAATCATGGATCAACGTCTCACTTGTAAGTATTTCATCTACACGTATTGCAGAAACCGATGCTCTTGGGAGCATGATCGACATCATACAAATCATCAGAAATGCCATAATAATCTGCATTGTATATTGAATAAATGCCATCATATCTCCAACTTGCATCTGACCATCATTGATTCCATGTGCCCCACTCCAAACAATCAGAACAGAAATACCATTCATGATCAACATCATCGTAGGCATCATAAATGTCATTGTTCTGTTTACAAACAGATTCGTACGAGTTAACTCTCTGTTAACTTTATCAAACCGCTCTTCTTCATACTTTTCTGTACTGAATGCACGTATCACAGACAGCCCCGTCAATATTTCTCTTGTCACCAGATTCAGCTTGTCGACCAGATTTTGTAAGATTTTGAACCGCGGCATTGCAACCGTAAACAATACGACTACAACACCTAGGATCAAAATGACTGCCAACGCGATAATCCACGACATGGATACATTTGTATGAAATACTTTAAATACTCCTCCCAACCCGATAATCGGCGCATAAATGACCATTCTTAGAACCATCACCGTAAGCATCTGAATCTGTTGAATATCATTTGTACTTCTCGTGATAAGCGATGCTGTTGAAAACTTATCGAACTCTCCATTCGAAAATCCAACCACCTTTTTAAATACATCACTTCTCAAATCACGTCCTGTAGCCGCTGCCGCTTTTGACGCGATAAACCCTGCAAGTACACTTGCTGCCATTCCAAGAAATGCCAGTGCGATCATCTTCGCCCCTGTCGCAAGCATATAATTTGTCTGCATCTTATCCACATCAATTCCCAAGTGTTCATATGCCACTCTGATATAAATCGCAGCTGCCTGCTCCACCATCGTCTCCGGCATCGCTTTCATTTTCTGGTTCATCTTTTCTGTCATTTGGACTCTTTGTTCTTCCGGCATCATGGAAAGTACATCATACACTGTCAGATCCTCTGTGAATATCTCCTGAGGAATATTTGCAAAGATTGCATCTTTCATTTGTCCGCTTATCTCAGCTTCAGAATCCAACCCGGATACAAAAAGCATTGGCTTTCCCAGAATATCAACGAGTTTCTCTTTCTCTTTGTACCCCTCTTCTTTCATGACATACGCATCTTGATTATATGCCTTAGAATCAACAGTATAAAAATTTTTCACCGTTTCCTGATCTTCTTCCGGTACAAACAACAAGAGTTTTTCCATATCTTCTTTCGCAATCTGTTCCGGGATCGCCAAATCAATCCCCCCCTGCTGAATTCCCACATTGACAATATCTGAAGTATATCCCGGCAATGAGAGATCACAGTATGCCTGAATCACTAACACCACGATAATTGCCAACACCGCACAGGCACGCGGTTTTAAAAATTTAAATAATTTTCTCATCTTTTTTCTTCTCCTTCCTACCCTTTATCTCCACTTATAAGATTTTCCCTTACTTGAAATAATAATCTCTGCAACAGCACAATTTCTTCCTCACTCATATTTGCAAATGCCTCTTTTTCCATTTGCTTCAAGACAAGATCCATCCGCTCTGCAATTTTTCGACCTTTTTCTGTAATATAGATCCGAGTAATCCTTTGATCTTTTTCATCTTGATACTTTTCAATCAACTTTTCCATCTCCATTTTGCGAATCATCACCGTAATTGACGGTGGTGTAATTCTCATTTTAGATGCAAGCTCTTTCTGTGAAACTCCGTCATGCTGATTCAATGCCCACAGCATTCCACACTGGCCCGGATGGATGTTCAAATCTTTCAGTAAATGTATACTTCTTTGTAGATATAAATGCATTACTTGATGAATCAATAACTGCATACAATTTTCCATTTTTTTCTCCTCTCTCAATTAGTTAGACGTTTAACTATTAGGTTATTAATAATCTCTAGAAAGGTCAATAAAAATCCGTATTTTTTATATTTTCTTTATTTTTTTAATATAAATTTAATAAGATTCATTTATTGCACGATAAAAAAAGAAAGAGAAACTCCTTTACTATTAACGAAGTTCTCTTTCTAATTCCATACTACTTTTCGTTCTGCCGTACCGTTGCAATTCCCTCCGGATATTCCACACCGTCCGGAAGCGGCTCCCACTCATTTAACCCAAGACTTTGTCTGAACTTTGCCTGTTCTAATGTCAGCGGTGGCAAATCGTCTCTCAGGTATTCCAGTAATTCACTTACGCCCTCTCTCGTTACGTTGTTCACCTCAAAAATACGCTCACATCCTGCATTGATCATCCACTGCCGGACCATTGGAATATTGGCATATGGAGAATCCACTTTCGTAATAATGCCAATATACGGTCGGAGAATAAAACAGCGACCTCCCGGTCCAAACAGGTTATACGGCTCATCTGCCGCTTGCACAATTGCTACTACATCTGCCTCAAAAATAAAGCATGCCAGTCCGACACTGAAATGTTTTGATTCTGCATACTCTCCCGGAGAATCAATGGTATCATCATTCGTATTGGTATATTGCGTTTTTACATAATGAAGTTCTTCTCCTTTTAACGCCTGTGTCAGAGACGTCTTCCCGGCCTCACTTCTGCCCATCAAAAATAATTTTTTCATTTTCTCACCTAGTGTCAGTCTACAAATCTATCCAACCGAAATTCTTGGACGTTCTCTCTCAACTTCTGTGGATTTCACATGTTCTGAACTTCAATTTCTCATCAAAGAACCTTACAACCTCCTCCACTGCAGTCTGTACTGAAGTCAGACTGCCAAGCAGGATCAAGGTCCCGCAGAAGCGATCCATAAAACCAATCTCTACATCTGCACTTTTCACTGCAATATCAGCGGCAGCCACCACCGCCTCCCAAGGAGTAAAACGAATCAAACCGATAGATTCTCCTGTATGATCCTCACCTTCATGAACACCAATATGTAGTGCCAGATTCTGATAGATACCGGCATCGGCAGCACGAATCACATGAGCCATACAGACTTCTTTTCCCGGCACACGCACCCGGGTCATACGCAGCTTTCTTCCCTTTAGCTGTTCATAATCAGCATGGAACAACTTTTCCATCAGTTCTTCCTTTGTCATCTGAGCCATAAACCGCACTCCCTATCTCTTCGTGATTTCACATACCACATATCCCAGCGAATCCCTGAAATAATTCACAACCTCGGTCAATGCCGAAGTAACGTCTGAAATTTCACCTGTAATGATCAGTGTCCCTGTAAATCTATCTGCAAATCCAAGATATACATTCCCACTCTTAACCGCAATATCGGATGCAATCACCGCAGATTCCGGCGGAGTCATATTCATAATCCCAATCGCAGATGAACCATAATCCAGTTGGGGGTTCAGTCCCAGCTTCTGATAGATAATCGGTGCAGGACCTCCCATCACATGTGCAAATGTGATTTCCTTACCTGCCACAGTTTCCTGTACAATTCTTATCTGTTCTCCATACTCATTTGCCACTTGTTGTTCCTCGCTTTCAGAAATCCCTTTGATCTTTATAAAATCATACTATTAGAACTTTTCTCTGTCAAGCTGATCTTCAATATTTTTGTGGTTTCTTGTGGCTTTTATTTTTTATTTTTGTGGTTTCTTGTCGTATTCTATGATTGTTGTATTGCTATTTCATTTTGATTATAGTATAATTATAAACAAAATTGGTCGTCTGCGCGAATATGGCATACGACAGTTACAACTATCAATATCTGGTGCCAAGTTCTGGCTTTCTATCCGGACGGCACACTGACTTTCCGTAAGGAGATACATTATGAAACGTTCAAAACGAATTGAAGCACTGGATGCCCGTCCGGTTAATCTGGACGGTTACATCAATGAATGGGCAGAAATGGGATTTGTCGCAATGAATAGTCCCTACGATCCGAAGCCCTCTATAAAAGTTGAGAATGGCAGGATCACAGAACTGGATGGCAAACGGCAGGAAGACTTTGACTTCATCGACCAGTTCATTGCAGATTATGCAATTAATATCGAAAGAGCTGAAAAATCCATGGCTGTATCCTCTCTGGATATTGCAAGGATGATTGTCGATATCCATGTGTCTAGGAAAGAGATTCTGGAACTGATATCCGGCATCACTCCGGCAAAAATGACCGAGGTCATGAATCACCTGAATGTGGTGGAGCTCATGATGGGGATGCAGAAGATCCGTGCCAGAAAAACACCGGGCAATCAGGCCCACATCACCAATTTGAAGGATGATCCTGTGCAGATTGCCGCGGATGCCGCTGAAGGCGCACTCCGGGGATTTGCTGAGGAAGAGACTACTATGGGTGTTGCCCGTTATGCACCTTTAAGTGCCATGGCGCTCTTAATCGGTTCTCAGGTCGGCCGCCCGGGTGTTCTCACGCAATGTTCTGCTGAGGAAGCAACCGAACTGGAACTTGGGATTCGTGGTCTGACTACATATGCAGAGACACTTTCTGTATACGGAACTGAAAAGGTATTTATTGACGGTGATGACACACCATATTCCAAAGCATTTCTAAACTCTGCTTACGCTTCTCGCGGATTGAAGGTGCGCTTTACCTCCGGCTCCGGTTCCGAAGTGTTGATGGGAAGCAGTGAGAAGAAGTCCATGCTGTATCTGGAGTGTCGTTGTCTGTTCGTAACAAAAGGTGCCGGAAGTCAAGGGATTCAAAATGGCTCTGTAAGCTGTATCGGTGTCACAGGTTCTGTTCCGTCAGGTATCCGCGAAGTACTTTCTGAGAACCTTGTAGCAGCACTTTTAGGTCTGGAATGCGCTTCTTCCAATGACCAAAGTTTTTCCAACTCTGATATGAGACGTACTGCAAGAACCATGTTGCAATTTCTCCCCGGAACCGATTTCATTTTCTCTGGATATGCAGCCGAACCGAATTACGACAATATGTTTGCAGGCTCTAACTTCGACGCAGAAGATTTCGATGATTACAATGTTCTGCAGAGAGACATGCAGGTAGACGGTGGGCTGAAGCCTGTTACCGAAAAGGAAGTAATTCATGTGAGAAACAAAGCAGCTCGTGCCGTACAGGCAGTATTCCGCAATCTGGGACTTTCCCCTGTATCGGACGAACAGGTAGAAGCTGTTACCTATGCCCACGGAAGCAAAGATACGCTTCCCCGTGATGTTACTGCCGATCTGGCAGCCGCTGAAGATGTACTAAAACGCGGTATTACCGGTGTTGATGTGGTCAAGGCACTTGCTGAAAGCGGATTTGAGGACGTAGCAGAAAGTGTTCTAAACATGCTGAAACAACGTGTTGCTGGTGACTATATGCAGACTGCGGCAATTCTTGATAAGAACTTTCACGTACTATCTGGCGTTAATACGCCTAATGATTATATGGGGCCTGGAACCGGCTACCGCGTAGATGGTGAACGTTGGGAAGAAATCAAAAAAATCCCGCACATCATTAACCCAAAAGAAATATAAGAAAGGAGGAGTAAACAAATGCAGATCAACGAAGAATTAGTCAGACAAATTACAAATGCAGTCTTACGCCAGATGTCACAGACAGATTTCTCCTCCGATTATCATGAGACTCTATTAACAGATACTTCCACCGATGAGATTCCTTCCATGGTCGGAAAGGAGCGTATCAATGAGGTCAAAACTTCTTATGCAGACTATCCGCGTGCCAAAAAAGGAACCAATCCAAAAGAAGTAGTGATCGGTGTAGGCGCAGCGTTTCAAAAAGAAATCACGAAAACGATTCGTGGAATTTCTCTGGATGATGTCTTGAGGAATGTCCAGGCCGGAATCGAAGAAGAAGGGATGGTTTCTCGTGTAATTAAGATCCTCGATACTTCAGATGTATGTTTCATGGCACTGGAAGCTGCTAAATACTCTGGCTCCGGTATCGGTGTCGGTATTCAATCCAAGGGAACTGCCGTCATCCATCAGAAAGACCTATATCCACTTTCTAACCTGGAACTGTTTCCGCAGGCACCTCTTATGACATTGGAAACATACCGCCAGATCGGACAAAATGCAGCAAAATATGTCAAAGGTGAGCAGGTCGTTCCGATTCCATGCACCAACGACCCGATGTCCAGACCAAAGTATCAGGTAAAGGCAGCGATCATGCACATTGCAGAGACGGAACAACTTGATCCGGAAATAGGCGCAGTGGAATGGGAGGGAAGATAAATGAAATATCCTTTAGCAGAGCATGAAAAAGAAAAAATCACATCCAGAACCGGTAAACATTTTACCGACATTACCCTGGATGAAGTCATCAAAGATCACATCACCCCTGATGATATCAAAATTTCAAAAGAAATTTTAAAAACTCAGGGACAGGTCGCCATGGGTGCGGACAACGTTCCAATGGAGAAGAATTTTGAACGTGCTGCAGAGCTAGTCGATGTACCCGATGATGTCATATTGAAAATGTACGACAAACTCCGGCCAAACCGCTCAACCAAACTGGAACTGGTTCTGATGGCGCAGGAGCTTCTTGAAAAATACAATGCAAAGAACTGTGCGCGTCTTGTAATGGAGGCCGCAGAGGTGTATGAAAAGAGAGGAATATTACTTTGAGTTATATTGCAGGAGTTGATATCGGTAATTCCACAACAGAAGTCTGTGTCGCTGAAATAACAACAGATGGCAGCCTGACATTTCTGACCAGTGCCTCTTGCCCTACAACGGGTACCAAAGGCACCATTGAAAACGTCCATTCTGTTAAAAATGCACTAAAACTGGCAATGAGCCGGATTGGCAGAGAAACCTCTGACATTGACTTAGTGCGCCTCAATGAAGCTGCACCCGTCATTGGAGATACCGCCATGGAAACATTAACGGAAACTGTCATTACTGACTCTTCCATGATCGGACATAATCCATCCACACCAGCAGGCGTGGGACAGGCTGTTGGTGAGATACTTCTGATGGAACATATTTCCCGGGCTGTACCGGATACCCCATATATTTTAGCAGTTTCAGCAGAACATGGTTACGAAGAAATTGCTGCTGTTGTCAACCAACAGGATCGTCTGAACATTGTCGGCATAATTCTTCAGGCAGACGAGGCGGTGC